>JAITQI010000173.1 GCA_031289065.1 Oscillospiraceae bacterium | reverse complement strand
GCCGCCGCCGCCGAACTGCGGGGGCGGGTGCTGGCCGCTCTGTCCGAACGCCTGAGCCGCCGTCCGAACGAGCCCCATCTGCGCCGCCAGCTGACCCGCCTGTCCGCGTGCGATATCTGCACGGTACACGCCCTGTGCAAGCGGCTGCTCACGGAAAACGCCGCCTCGGGGGGGTTGCGCCCCGGCGCCCGCTTGCTCACCGACGCCGACCGGGCGCTGCTCATGAACCGTGTGCTGGACGAAGTTTTGGAGGCGTCCTACGCCGCCGGGACGGAGGACGGGCTGTTTTCCGCTCTGGTGGCCGCCACGGCCGACGGGGGGGGAGACGGTCTGTTGGTGGGGCTGGTCATGACCGTTTTTGAAAAAACCCGGGGCCACGCCGATCCGGAGGGATGGATGGCGGCCCAGGAGACTGCCTTTGCCGAAGCCGCCGCGCAGTCCGCTGGGACGACGGTTTGGGGCCGCGCCCTGCTGGACGCCGCCCGGCGGATGACCGCCTATGCCTTGGACGGCCTGCGCCGGGCCCGAGGGGAGATGGCCGCCGCGCCGCCGGTGGAAAAAGGATACGGCCCGGCGTTTGACGCCGACATCGACCAGGCCGAGGCCCTGTTGGCCGCGTTGAAGGAGGGCTGGGAACCCGCCCGGGCGCGGGCGCGGGACATTGTCTTTGTTCCCCTCAGGGCGGCCAAAGGGTTTGAGGATCAGGCGTTTCTGGGGCGGTGCAAGGCGGCTCGGGCCGCTTGGAAGGAAAAACGCGCTCCCCTGCTCAAAAAACTGCTGGAGGGTTCCTCCGAGGCGCATGGGGCCGACGCCGCCGCGCTCACGCCGGTGGTACGAGGGCTGTTTCAAACCGTCCGGCGGTTTTCCCAGGCGCTGGACGCCGAAAAACAGCGGTTGAACGTCTTTGATTTCAACGACCTGGAGCGCCGCGCTCTGGCGCTGTTGGAGGGCCCGGACGGGGTGGGCGGGCGCATGGCCGGGCAGTACGACGAGGTCATGGTGGACGAATACCAGGACATCAGCCGAATTCAGGAGCGCCTTGTCCAGGCGCTCTCCCGAGGGGGGCGCAATCTGTTTTTGGTGGGGGATGTGCGCCAGTCGATCTATCGGTTCCGGCTGGCCGAACCGGCCCTCTTTTTGGAAAAATACAACACTTATCCCGACGAGGCCTCCGACGGACAGCCCCGGCGGGTGTTGCTGGGGGACAACTTCCGCTCCCGGCCCGAGGTGCTGGACGCGGTCAACGCCCTGTTTGCCGACATCATGTCCCCCGAGACCGGGGAAATGGCCTACACCCAGCGGGAATATCTCCGCGCCGCCGCCGGGGGCGGTCCGGAGCCCGACAGGCGGTGCGAGTTGGTGCTGGCCCAACGGCCTCCGGAGGGCGAGGCGGAAAGCGAGCTCGGAGAGGGGGCGGACAGCCTCAGCCGGGTGCAAGTCGAGGCGGCTGTGCTGGCAAAACGGCTGCGGGCGTTGCTGGACAGCCCATTCAGCGTAACTGAGAAGGATGGGACGCGCCGTCCGATTCGTTCCGGGGACATCGCCCTGTTGCTGCGGGCGCCCTCCACGCGGGCGGCGGCCTTTGCCCGGGCGCTGGCCGACGTGGGCATCCCCTGCTATGTAGGGGGGGACGCCGATTTCTTCCGGGCCCCCGAGGTGCTGACGGCGCTGTCCCTCCTGCGGGTCATCGACAATCCCCGGCAGGATGTGGCCCTGCTGGCCGCGTTGCGCTGTCCTGCCTTCGGGGTGGATGCCGAGGGGTTGGCCCGGGCCCGAACCGCCTGCCCGGACGGCGACGCGCTGGACATGGTCACACAGGCCGCCGCCGAGGGGGACAAGGCGGCCGGGCGTTTTTTGGACATGCTGGGCCGTTGGCGTATCCTCGCCCCCGACCTGACGGCCAGCCAACTGCTGCTGCGGGTGTACGAAGATGCCCGGCTGATGGCCCGCTACGGAGCCCAGGCCGACGGCGCGGCGCGGCAGCGCGCCCTGACCGAGCTTGTGGACTTGGCCGGACGATTTGAAGCGGGGCGGTATCAGGGTCTCTTCGCGTTCCTGCGCTGGATCGACGCCCTGCGGGCGGGGGGGCAGAAGAGCGGACAGACCGACGCGCCGCCCGACGCGGTGGCGCTGATGAGCATCCACCGCTCCAAGGGGCTGGAATTTCCGGTGGTGGTGGTGGCCGGGGCGGCGGGGCGTTTCAACGAAGCCGACACCCGGGCTCCCCTGCTCTTCCACCCCGACATGGGGTTGGGTCTGACCCGCCGGGACGACGGGCGGATGATCGAGTACCCCACCCTGTCCCGCCGGGCGGTAGCCCGCCGCCTGACCGACGAAATGCTGGCCGAGGAGATGCGGATGCTCTACGTGGCCATGACCCGGGCGCGGGAGAAGCTCATCGTGCTGGCCGCGCCGGTTTCCCCGGAGGAGGCGTTGACCAAGTGGGAGGCCCCGGAGGCGGGCCCGCTGCCGCCGCAAATGGTGTCCGAGGGGCGCTCCTATTTGGATTGGCTGGGGATGCACCTGGGGCGGCAGTTGGAGACGGAGGGAGCGCCCGGGGAAGGGACGGTCCGCGGGCTTTGGGAAGTTTCGATTGTCGCGGCGGCCTCTCCGGCCCGTGTCTTGGAGGCGGGGCAGGCGGTTGCGGCCCCTTCGGTTTCGCCGCCCGACCCGGCGCTGGTGACCGAGCTGACCCGCCGGTTGGGGTATGTCTACCCTTATGCCGAGGCGGCTTTGCTGCCCTCCAAGCTGACCGCCACCGCCTTGAAGGGGCGCGGACTGGACGAGGAGGCGGCCAGCGAGGCCGGTCGGGAGATAGGCGCGGATATCCGGCTGGA
>JAITQI010000162.1 GCA_031289065.1 Oscillospiraceae bacterium | reverse complement strand
GCCGACCGGGGGTTCGCCCTGGAGCTCCTGCACAACAACGCCTGGCTGTACGAAGGGTTCGCCCTGTGCGGCACCCGGGGCTGGTTTTACGAGGAGGACGACCGGGGCACCCATGACGAAAAGGTCTTCCTGCGGGAAATGGGGCGGCTGGAGACTTCCCTCAAGGCGGGCCTCGCCCTGCTGTCCAAAGCCGAACCGGGGACAGCCCCCGCCGACCTGGGGGCCCGGCTGCTGGTCTTCCTGCACTACCCGCCCCTGTACGAAGGCTACCGCTGCGACGAAATCGTCGCCCTGCTCAACGCTTACGGCGTCAAGCGATGCTTCTACGGCCACCTCCATGGCCCGGCCCGAGACAGGGCCATCGAGGGGGACTATCGGGGCATCGAATACCGCCTGCTGTCCGCCGATCACGTGGACTTTACACCGGTAAAAATTCTTTGAGAACTGCCCCCTTTTTCCGGTTCAGTTTTCCCCTCCGCTCTCCGATGAAATTAAGAGTGGATTTTTCCCAGCGGATATGGTAAAATGGCAACGGCGCTTACATGGAAACGCCCATCTATCGCTCCGGCGGCGCGGCGCTTTCATAAGCCCGCCGCCTACAAACGGGAGGAACGCGCACAGTGAATTTGAAAAGTTTGGAACGGGACGACAAAAACCTCGTGACCCTCACCATCGAAATGGATGCTGTCGAGTTTGAGGAGGCCGTCGCCAGGGCCTGCAAACGGGACGCCGGTCGGCTCAATGTGCCCGGCTTCCGCCGGGGCAAGGCCCCCCGGAAGATGATCGAGACCGTATACGGCGCCAGCGTGTTTTACGAAAGCGCCGTCAACCTTTCCTACCCCGAAGCCTACGACAAGGCCATCGAGGAGAACGGGCTGGAGCCGGTGGAAGAGGCCGACATCGAGGTCACCTCTGTGGGCCCGGAGGGCTATGCTTTCATCGCCCGGGTGCATGTCTATCCGGAGGCCGAGGTAGGGGCGTACAAAGGGCTTCACGCCTTCAAACCGCCTGTGTCCGTAGAGGAAGCCGACGTGGACGCCGAGCTCTCCCGCCTGCGGGATCGCAACGCCCGCCTGGTAACCGTCCAGCGTCCGGCCCAAAACGATGACACAGTCACTATTGACTTCGAGGGGTATATCGACGATATACCATTTGAGGGGGGCAAGGGTGATAATTATCCCCTCGTCCTCGGTTCGGGGCGGTTCATCCCCGGCTTCGAGGAACAGCTTGTGGGCCATGCGGCCGGCGAGGAATGCAAGGTCGCCGTCACCTTCCCCGAGGAATACGCCCCCGAGCTGGCCGGTCGGAACGCGGTCTTCGCGGTCAAAATTCACGAGGTCAAAGAGAACGAGAAACCCGCCCTCGACGACGAGTTCGCCAAGGACGTCTCCGAGTTTGACACGCTGATTGAACTGCGGGACAGCATCCGAGAGCGGCTGAAAAAACAGCGGGCGGAGTCCGCCGACGAAGCCTTTGAAGACGCCCTCAACGACCAGATCATCGCCGGCACCCAGGTGGAGGTTCCCGAGACCATGGTGCACGAACAGGAGTCCTCCCTGCTGCAAAACATGGTCTCCAATCTGTCGGCCCGGGGGCTGGAGCTTGCCTCCTACCTGCAAATCACCGGACAGACCGCCGACGAGTTCCGGGCCAGCGCCCACGAACGGGCCCATAAACTGCTGACAGCCCAGCTGGCCTTCGAGAAAATCGCGGCGCTGGAAGGGCTTGAGGTCTCCGACGAGGCGTTGGAAGCCGAATACGCCAAGGTGGCCGAGCAATACCAAAAACCGCTGGAGCAGGTCAAGGCGGCCATTCCGGCGCGGTCGTTGCGCCGTGATCTGTTGCGTTTGCAAGCGTCCGAGTTGGTCAAAAGCAGCGCCTTCGCTGACGACAAGCCGCCGGTGACCTTCGAGGCCAAGACCGGGGACACGGCGGAGCCCGCCGCCGCTCCGACGCCCAAACCCGCCGCCAAGAAGGCGGCGGCACCCAAGCCCAAAACCGCCAAGCCGCGGAAACCGGCGACAAAAACGGAGGAGTGAAGAACACATGAGTCTGGTACCCATTGTTGTAGAGCAAACCAACCGGGGCGAACGCTCCTATGACATCTATTCCCGTCTGCTCAACGACCGCATCGTCTTTTTGTCCGAAGAGGTCAACGACGTGACCGCCAGTCTGGTGGTCGCCCAGCTGCTCTACCTGGAAGCCCAGGACCCGGACAAGGACATTCAGTTTTATATCAACAGCCCGGGCGGTTCTGTCACAGCCGGTCTGGCCATTTATGACACCATGCAGTATATCAAGGCCGATGTGTCCACCATCTGCGTGGGCATGGCCGCCTCCATGGGGGCCCTCCTGCTCACCGCCGGGGCCAAAGGCAAACGCATGGCGCTACCCAACGCCGAAATTTTGATCCACCAACCCCTCGGCGGTATGCGCGGCCAGGCGTCCGACATGAAGATTCACACCGAACACATTTTGCAGACCCGGCAAACCCTCAACCGCATCCTGATGGAGGCCACCGGCAAACCCCTGGACGTCATCGAACGCGACACCGACCGGGATCACTTCCTTACCGCCGAAGAGGCGAAAGCCTACGGCCTGATCGACACCGTCATCACCAAGCGCTGAGCACGCGTTTTTCCCCGCGGCCCGACTTCTTTTTTCCGGGAGGTACACCATGCCCAAATCCGACGATAAGAGAGTTGTCACATGTTCCTTCTGCGGCAAACACCAAGACCGCGTCAAACGCCTGATCGCAGGCCCCGGGGCTTACATTTGCAATGAATGTGTGCACCTTTGCCTCAACATTCTCGACGAGGGGTTCGACACGGTCACCAAGCGCACCTTCGAGCCGGTGGAAGCCCTCCCCAACCCCCACGAGATCCGCAGTATCCTGGATCAGTACGTGGTGGGCCAGGAGAAGGCCAAAATCGCCCTTTCGGTGGCCGTCTACAACCACTACAAACGCATTCATTACGGCGGCGGCGAGGACGTGGAACTGCAGAAGAGCAACATCCTGATGCTCGGGCCGACAGGCTGCGGCAAGACCCATTTCGCCCAGACGCTGGCGCGAATTCTCCATGTCCCCTTCGCCATTGCCGACGCCACCACCCTGACAGAGGCCGGGTATGTGGGCGAAGACGTGGAGAACATCCTGCTGCGCCTGATTCAGGCCGCCGACTACGACGTGGAGTTGGCCGAGCGGGGCATCATCTATATCGACGAGCTGGACAAAATCGCCCGCAAGAGCGAAAACGTCTCCATCACAAGGGACGTCAGCGGCGAGGGCGTCCAGCAGGCCCTGCTGAAAATCCTGGAGGGCACCATCGCCAACGTCCCCCCCCAGGGCGGGCGCAAGCATCCCCACCAGGAGTTCATCCAGGTCAACACGGCCAACATCCTGTTCATCTGCGGCGGCGCCTTCGACGGCATCGAAAAGATCATCGAAAACCGCATCGGCAAAAAGGGCCTGGGCTTCGGCGCCGAAGTGGTCAGCCGCAAGGAAAAGGACTTGACCGCCATCCTGGCCGAGATTCAGCCCCACGATTTGCTCAAATTCGGCATCATCCCGGAGCTGGTGGGCCGCCTCCCCGTGGTCGCCCCCCTGGGTTCCCTGACCCGGGACGAGTTGATTCTCATCCTCACCGAGCCCAAAAACGCCCTGACCAAGCAGTACAAAAAGCTCTTCGAGTACGACGGCGTGGAGCTGTCCTTCTCTCGGGACGCGCTGGAAGCCCTGGCCGACAAGGCCATCGAGCGCAACATCGGCGCACGCGGTCTGCGGGCGGTGCTGGAAGAGGCCGTAACCCCCATCATGTATGACATCCCGTCGGATTACGCCATCGAAAAGCTCACCCTCACCGCCGCCACCATCCTCCGGGGCGAACCCCCCGAAGTCGAGCGCAACCCCGACCGCCAGCGGCGTCTCCCCGGTCACAAAGTGGCCCCCAAACCCAAACCCGCCCGCCGGGTCAACGCCTCATAACGTTCCAAAAAGCCTAAAAAGACAACCCGATGGCCCCAACAAGGCCCTCGGGTTGTCTTTTTACAACATCGTTAAAAAATCGCCGCGCTCTCCGTAGGGGACGGATGGCAATCCGCCCTATCCTCCCCCCGCTTACGCGAAGGGGTTCTCTCCGCAGTACAGCGTCCCCGCCGGTTGGTTGTACGCCACATCGCACACGCCCAGCAACTTCATGGCGGCAAACAGCGTCTTGCCCACGTGGCCGAAGGCGACGCCCGCATGGTGGGGGTAACGTTTGGCGATCAGCACATGCCGGTAAAACCGCCCCATTTCGGGCACGGCGAACACCGCGATGGACCCGAAACTCCGGGGATCCACCGGCAGGATTTCACCTTGGGCCACATAGCTCTTCAGCTCGGCGGAGGCGGTGCTTTGCAGGCGGAACAGGGTGATCGCCCCGTCCTTGATGGCCCCTTCCAGGGTACCCCGGGTGATGTCCGGCTCCCGGTCGGGCTCCAGGGCCCGGCGCATGATGCGCTGGAAGTCCATCTGAGGCTTTTTGAGCAGACAGGCCGACGTGTTGCCGCAGTGGAACCCCATGAACAGGTCGGTGAGCTTGTAGCCGCCCACGGCCGCCGCGTTGGCCTTGGCCATGTCGGCCGGGACGGTGTTGTTGATGTCCAGCAGGGTGGCCGGGCCCAGGGTGGCCAGCGTGATGATGTACTCGCTCAGCGCGCCGTAAATATCGGTCTCGCAGGCCACCGGGATGCCCCGTGCGGCCAGCCGGGAGTTGACATAACAGGGTACAAACCCGAACTGGGTCTGGAAGGCCGGCCAGCACTTGTTGGCGAACACGGCGTACTTCGACGCGCCCAGGTTCTCCTCATACCAGTCCAGCAGCGTCGCCTCATACTGGGCCAGCCGGGGCAGGATACCGGCATAGCGGTTGCCCGCGCCCAACTCGGCGGCCATGTCGGCCTGGATGGCCTCGATGCGCTTGTCGCCCTTGTGGGCGTTGTAGGCGGCGAAGAGGTCAAGCTCTGAGTTCTCCTGCACTTCCACCCCCAGGTCGAACAGCGGCTTGATGGGCGCGTTGCAGGCCAAGAAGTCATAGGGCCGGGGGCCGAAGCCGAAAATTTTCAGCCCGGCCAACCCCACCAGAATGCGGGCGATGGGGGCGAATTCGGCGATCATACCGGCCACCTCGGCGGCGGTGCCCACCGGATACTCCGGGATGTAGGCCCGAAGGCCGCGCAGTCCCAGGTTGTACGAGGCGTTGAGCATACCGCAGTAGGCGTCGCCCCGCCCGTCGATGAGGTCTTCCCCGCTCTCCTCGGCGGCGGCCACGAACATCACCGGCCCGCCGAATTTTTGGGCCATCAGGGTTTCCGGCCCCTCCGGGCCAAAGTTGCCCAGATAGACCACCAGGGCGTTGGCCCCGGCCTTTTTGATTTCATCCAGGGCTGCCAGGGCATCTTTTTCGTTTTCCACAATGGTCTTGGCTTCATACAGATCCAGATCCAAGCCGACGGCGGCTTTGGCCACGGCCACGCGGCGTCGTTCGGACAGGCTGGCCGGGAAACAATCGCGGCTGACCGCGACCAGCCCCAGCTTGACGGCGGGAATGTTTGTCAACATGATAAAAAATCTCCCTCTTTAGTCGTGATTTACTGTACTCCATTATAAACGAGAAGACGCCGCGAGGCAAGGGGGAAAAATAAAATTTGTACAAGATCTTGCTCATCCCGGCGGGACCGTTGCCCCGACCCCGGATCCGCTATCCCGGCAAGACCCATCCCGCCTCATCGATGACCACGCCGGGGGACAGCGCTTGCAGATGGGCCCGCATGTCCGCCTTGGCCGCCGGTTCGGTCACCAAGGCGGTCTTCAAGTTGTGGATGTGGGCGAAAAAAACCTGCGCCCCCGTCATGTCCGCCCCCTCGTAGGAGACTTGCAGCGCCATGGTGTCCCGGTCGGCGTCGGTGAAGACGAAATTACCCAGACTGTAGGCAATCAGCTTGCCCTGATAGAATTCCAAACCCTGAACCACATGGGGGTGCGACCCGATGACCAAATCCGCCCCCGCGTCTATGTAGCCGTGGGCCAGCTCGATTTGGTAGGGCTGGGCTTGATCGTTCATCTCTTCGCCCCAGTGGACGTAAACCACCACCAAGTCGGCGATGTCGCGGGCCTCGGCGATGGCCGCGTTGAGGGCGGCGGGGTCGTAGGTGGTGAACAGGCCGGGTTTGTTTTTACCGGCGTGCCAATCGGTGCTGGGCACCACCCGGGACGCCCCCAAAAAGGCGATACGCTGACCCTGGGCGGTCAACAGACTGGGCGCCGCCGCGCTGGCCCGGCTGTCCCCAGCCCCCGTGTGCCCAATGCCCAGCGCGTCCAGCAACGCGACGGTGTCCATCATCGCGTCCGTGCCGTAGTCCAGCATGTGATTGTTGGCCAGCGTCACCGCGTCTATGCCCATAAACGGCAAAAAGCCCAAGTGGGCCGGGTTGCCCCGAAAAGTGTAGGTCTTGTCCGGCAGGGGCTGCCCTCGGGTGCTGAAGGGGAGCTCCAGGTTGACAAAGGCCAGGGCGCTCTCCGAAAACAGGGCGGTCAGTTCCGGGGCGACGACCTGCCCATAGTCCCCCCAGGGGCCGATGAGCCCCGCCACACCCCTGTCCAACAGCACATCCCCCCCGAAGGTGAGGGTGAGCGGAGCCGCCTGTTCCGGCGGGGCAAGGGGCGGCTGCCCGTCGGGCAACGTTTCGGGGGGCGGCGTGGGCGCCGCCGGGGTGACGCTGACCGGGGAACTATCCGGCAGGGCCGATACTGCCGGCTCCTCCATCATCGTGACGGGGATGTGGACGGCGGCGGTCACAATCGCCACCGCAAGCGCGAAGAGAAAAATGATCGCCTTCCTCATGGTGTTTCCCCCGTCCTCGGCAAACTCTGTCCCGGGCCGCGGCCCCGCCGCCGCGGATCAGCGCGCATTGACGCGGAATAGACAACCCGGCAAATAAGTACATTATACCATTCTTCTCTCCGTTTGTCGATACAAAACACGGCAGTCTCATGCAATGTTTCGCCATACAGCGAGCCAATATATTTCTGCGTGCGACAGGAAAATTTTGCGTCATGACTGCGTAGAAACGCAGCCTATTTATACGAAATGTTTTTACCTTTTCATGCGCCATATGTCCCGGCAAAAACGGTATTAATGGCGGAAAGTCAGCAGATACCACAAGGCGACTCCGCAATGATCACAACGCAACCCACACAGGCCGTAGAAAGCACGAACAACCCCCTGAACACCTTCCGTTTGCTCATCATGCCGCCTCCTTATCATCCTGCAAACAGTATACAAGGTTTCCCCCATAACGTCAATGTATGGCCTCATCGCCTACCCAGATAAAAAAACAGGCCCCCAGAAATCATGTTCTGGGAACCCGCTTTCGCTTGCGGCGTTAGGACGTGACGCCTATGCACCTTTTTGTCCTCAATTGTTGGAGGCGCCACCCAGACTTGAACTGGGGGTGGAGGTTTTGCAGACCTCTGC
>JAITQI010000047.1 GCA_031289065.1 Oscillospiraceae bacterium | reverse complement strand
GGGCGTTGTCCAGCGTCATGTGAACGGCGAAGGGCACCATCTTGGCCACCACGTCCACCTCGGCGTAGGAGTACCCCAGCGCCCGGCCCACGTCCCGGATGGCGGCCCGGGCGGCCATGGTGCCGAAGGTGACGATCTGGGCCACCCGGTCGGCCCCGTATTTGCCGATGACGTAGTCGATGACCTCCTGCCGCCGGATGTAGCAGAAGTCGATGTCGATGTCCGGCATACTCACCCGTTCGGGGTTGAGAAACCGCTCGAAATACAGGTCGTACTTCATGGGGTCCACCCCGGTGATGCCCAGGCAGTAGGACACCATGCTGCCCGCCGCCGAGCCACGGCCGGGGCCCACCGGAATGCCCTGGACACGGGCGAAATCGATGAAGTCGCCCACGATGAGGAAGTAGTCCACAAACCCCATGCGCCCGATCATGTCCAGCTCGTAGTCCAGCCGCTGGGCGTAGGCCGGGGCGGCGTCCGGATAGCGGAGGGCAAACCCCTCCCGGGCCTTCTGGCGCAAGTAGACGGCGCTGCTGCGTTTGCCCTTGGGCAAGGTGAACTTGGGCAGATGGTGAACGCCGAACTGGAAGTCCACCTGGCACCGGTCGGCGATGCGGCGGGTGTTTGTCATGGCCTCTGGGCAGTCCGGAAACAGCTGCGCCATCTCCGCGCCCGACTTGACATACAGCTGCTGGGAATCAAACTTCATGCGGTCGGGGTCGTCCACCGTCTTGCCCATCTGGACGCACATGAGCACGTCCTGTGTGTCGGCGTCCGCCCGGGTCAGGTAGTGGGCGTCGTTGGTCACCACCAGGGGGATGCCGGTCTCCCGGGACAGGCGGATGAGCCCCGCCCCGGCCTCCCGGGATTCGGTCAGGCCGGGATCCTGGAGCTCCAGAAAGTAGTTGTCCGCCCCAAAGGTGTCCCGGTACCACAGGGCGGTCTCCTTGGCCCCCTCGTATTCCCCCCGCAGCAGCTTGCGGGACAGCTCCCCGGACAGGCAGGCCGACAGGCAGATCAGCCCCTCGTGGTATTCGGCCAGCAGTTCCCTGTCCACCCGGGGCTTGACATAAAACCCCTCGATGAAGGCCCGGCTGACCAGTTGGCAGAGATTGCGGTAGCCGGTCTCGGTTTCGCACAGCAAAATCAGGTGGGCCGGGCCGCTGTCGAACTCGTGCACCTTGTCGGTGCGCCGCCGGGGGGCCACATAGACCTCGCAGCCGATGACCGGCTTGATCCCCGCCGCCTTGGCCGCCTTGTAAAACTCCACCACCCCATACATGACCCCGTGGTCGGTGATGGCCACGGCGTCCTGCCCCAGATCCTTCAGCCGATCCATCAGCCGGTCGATGCGGCAGGCCCCGTCGAGCAGACTGTATTCGGTGTGCAGATGGAGATGAACAAAATCGGGGCTCTGAGCCGTGGCGGGCATGGGGACACCCTCCTTCTCGATAAAAACGGGGACGGCGAACCCGCCATCCCCCAGCTATGATACCGCTTTACAAAACCTTACCCTACGCGGGCGGGCCCACTCATCTCAGGCCCGCTTGAGGGCGGCGATTTCCAGCTTCTGCCTGTCCAGACCCCGCTCCACACGGTCGATGCGATCGTCGTGGCCGTCCAGCCGGTGGGCGTTGTCGTCCATCGCGTCCAGCGCGACGGAGATACGGGGCAGCTGCTCCACCTCGATCCGGGTCATGGACGACCGCAGCCACAACAGAGAAGAGTCCACGTCGTCCAGGCGCGACTCGACCTTGTCCAGCCGTGCGTCCAACCCGTCCAGGCGTGACTCGACCTTGTCCAGCCGTGCGTCAACTTTATCCAGCCGTGCGTTGATGGAAACCTGCCCGGCTTCCAACCCGTCCAGCCGCCGGTTGACGGGGCCGAATTCCGCGCTGAGTTTTTGATCCAACAACCGTTCAATGGCGCCCAACAGCTCGGTGTCCATATCCAGCAGCCCCCTCGAAAACGATACCTCTATTGTAATCCATCCGCGCCCCCCTGGCAAGGGCAAAACAAAATTTTCCCCAGCGCCAAAAAACCGACGTCAAAAACACGCCGCCCCGGCCCCCTTGCCCAGGGGCCCGGCCAGCGCGTTGTCCCCCGACGGGATGGATACCGCCTCACGGGGCAGCTCGGCGGCAAACGCTTCATAGACGGGCGTTGTCTGGAACGCGGCGCGCTCTGTCCGCCCGAAGAGCTGCCCCCACAGCCATTCGGTCGCCAGGACGCCCCCGAGTATGTACAGCGCGAGAACGGCGGCCAACCTCAGAAGCAGCCTCTTCCTGACACTGCGTTTCCTGCGCGGGGGTCTTACGGGCGTTTCCAACATGAGGCGCCCCTCGTTTCCGTCTCAGACGCGTAAGCGGATACGTCAAACAATCGCGCTACCCCCGGAAGAATCCCGCCACCGCCTGGGCAATGGCGGCGGCCAGCTTGTTTTGGGCCTGGTTGTCGGCCATCCAGTCGGCCTCGCCGGGGTTGCAGAGGAACCCCGTTTCCAGGATCACCGACGGGGTCCAGCAGGGGCGGCAGACATAGAGGTTGGACTGGTTGGCCCGGCGGGCGCCCCGGCCCAGGGCTGCCTGCACCGACTTGTACAGGGACTCCGCGCCGTTTAGGCTCACCGCCTCCCGGTACCAGGAAGAGATGCCGTAAATGTTGGTGGCGTCAGTGCTGTCGTCCACGCTGTTGCCGTGGATGGACAGGAAGAGGTCGGGCCGCAGGGCGCGGCTGGCCTCCACCCGCTTGGCCAGGGAGAGGGTGACGTCCTCGGAGCGGGTCAGCAGCACGGTGGCCCCCAGGGCTTCCAGCTCTTTTTTTACCTTCAGGGCGGTGTACAGGTTGACGGTCTTCTCGGGCAGGGCGGGTAGCGGGCTCAGGGCCCCCGATTCGTCGCCGCCGTGGCCGGGATCCAGCAGGATGGTGAAGCCGGTCAGGGGGGTCGCCCCGGCGGCGGCCTGGGGATGCTTTTTGATGTGCAGGACCAGCTTGCCCCCCTCGGCGGTGACATAATAGCCGTCCAGAACCACCCCGGCTTTGAGGGTCAGGGTGTACACCGCCTTGCCCTCGGACAGGGACGCCTTGACGTCGGAGAAAGGCGTTCCGGTGGGCAGGGACGGGGCGGGGGCGGCGGCCGCCGCCGTGACGGTCAGTGTCAGGGCTTTGCCGTCATAGGCGGTTTGGGTGGCGGTGGCGGCGGAGCCGGACAGGGTGAGCAAATCCCACCGGGCGTCCTCCGTCCGGTACTCGGCGGACTCCAGCCGGTTGGACAGCGCCCCCGCGCTCATCTCTCGCTTGACGTCCCCCGCCGGGATCCAGCCCCCCAGCCCCAGACGAACCCAGCCGCCGTCGCCGGTCACGCCGGTCACATAGTCCCGCTGGCCGAGACACAGCTCCCCCGACGGGCCGCCGGTGGTGGCGGCGTTCGGATAGACAAAGGCCCAGGCGGATTTCACTTCGGCGAAATA
>JAITQI010000158.1 GCA_031289065.1 Oscillospiraceae bacterium | reverse complement strand
GCCGCCGTCGCCGCCGTCGGCCTCACCGG
The DNA here is from genome assembly GCA_031289065.1 of Oscillospiraceae bacterium. Lineage (GTDB taxonomy): Bacteria > Bacillota > Clostridia > Oscillospirales > UBA929 > JAIRTA01. The sequence continues at coordinate 2,947 of JAITQI010000158.1, read as the reverse complement.
CCAAATGCACAGCCTGACCCTCCTGGACGCCGACGACGAGATCATCCGCCCGGCCATCCTCTGGTGCGACCAGCGCACCGGGCCCGAGTGCGCCGAGATCACCGACCGGGTGGGGGCCAAACGGCTCATCGACGTCACCGCCAACCCGGCGCTGACCGGCTTCACCGCCTCCAAGCTGCTCTGGGTGCGCAACCACGAGCCGGAAGCCTATGCCCGCGCCAAGCTGGCCCTGCTGCCCAAGGACTACATCCGCTACAAGCTCACCGGCGTCGCCGCCTCCGACGTGTCCGACGCCTCCGGGGTGCAGCTGCTCGACGTGGGCAAACGCGCCTGGTCGCCCGAGGTGCTGAAAGCCCTGGACATCGACCCGTCGCTGCTGCCCCGCGTATACGAGTCCCCCGAGATCACCGGCGCCGTCACCAAACAGGCCGCCGCCCTCACCGGACTGCTGGAGGGCACCCCGGTCGTCGCCGGGGCGGGGGACAACGCCGCCGCCGCCGTGGGCACCGGCGTGGTGCGGGAGGGCGTCTCCTTCACCACCATCGGCACCTCGGGCGTCGTCTTCGTCCACACCGACACGATGAAAATCGACCCCCAGGGCCGGGTACATACCTTCTGCTGCGCCGTCCCCGGCGCGTGGCACATGATGGGCGTGACGCTGGCCGCCGGGTTCTCGCTGCACTGGTTCAAAAATCTGTTCTGCCAAGCCGAACTCGAAGCCGCCCGCCTGCTGGGGGACTCCCCCTACAAGATTCTCGACGAAGCGGCCTCCCGCGCCCCGGTGGGCTCCAACCGTCTGCTCTACCTGCCCTACCTCCAAGGCGAGCGCACCCCGCACAAGGATCCCGACTGCCGGGGAGCCTTCCTCGGTCTGTCCGCCGCCCACGAACGCCGCGACCTACTCCGGGCGGTCATGGAGGGGGTCAGCTACTCCCTGCGCGACTGCGTGGAGATTTTCGCCGAGCTGGGCGCGCCCCTTAGCCACACCCGCGCCTGCGGCGGCGGCGCCACCAGCGCCGTCTGGCGTCAAATGCTGGCCGACGTTTTCGGCTTGCCCATCCTCGTACCCCGCAGCAAAGAGGGCCCGGCCCTGGGCGCGGCCCTGCTGGCCGGCGTCGGCGCGGGGCTGTACAAAAGCGTCCCCGAAGCCTGCGACGCCGTGATCGCCATCGACGGCGAACAACAGGCCAATGCGGAAAACCACAAGACCTATGACAAGCTGTACGCCGCGTATGTGAAAGCGTATCCGGCGCTGAAGGGGCTGTATCAGGAGTTGGCGGGGATTTAGAGGGGCTTGCCTTGAGAGATAGAGAAAGGGGGGCGGCTGTGAAAAAGATATGGACTTGGGTTAAACTCCGATACAATTGGACGCCGGTGATTATCAGCTTCATTGTTGTTGTGTGCGTTACCGCGCTGGTTTTGGGCTTCGGCGGTCAACACACGAAATACGTGCCGATAGTTACCTCCTTTTTCGGATTTTTGAGTCTCCTCCTCGGTGTTCTCAAGCCCAAACCCGAACCGCCCCCGCCGCCTTTGCCGCCCTTGCCCTTGGGCGACAAATGGCTGACCCAAGCCTGCGTGACCGACTTCCCCGACTATGTGGAGCGGCCCGCGTTGGGCGCCCTGCTCAACGCCATGCGGGACAACCGCAAAGTCGCTATGACCGGGATGGGCGGTATCGGCAAGACCACCCTGCTGCAAAGGGCCTGCCGGGATGTTCTGCCCGACGTTCCGCACCTGGGCTGGGTGCGTTATCAAAGTGGTTCGCTGGCGGGCAGCCTGTTGGGGCAACTGTACCCCGCCGCGCTCGAAACCGACTTGAACCGTCTGCTGTCCCGCGTGAACGCGCTGGGGGACAAGCTGTTGCTCTTTGTGGACAACATCGACAAGACCCACGCGGAGGATGAAACGCTCGCCCTGCTGGATACGCTGACATGCCGCGTCGTCATCTCCCAACGCTACGACTACGCCGGAGGCGCGTTTTTCCCGCTACCCTTGCCTTTGCCAAGCGAGGACGAGTGCCGCGACCTGTTTGCGCAGTATTACAGCCCCGGCAAAACGGTTGAGGACGAAACCTCTCGCAACGCCATCATCCAGCGAGCCGGGCGGCATCCGTTGGCCTTGGAGATCATCGCCAAAACCGCCCGCCAAAAGGGGCAGTCTCCGGCAGAGGCGCTGGCCGAATTGACCGAATACGGCTTCGACCTCAACCTCCGCGTGGGCACCCGCTGGAACAAGGACACGCAGGAGGAAATGATGGCGCAACTGTCCAAGCTGTACCGCCTGTCCGACATTGAGGGCAACCCCGACCGGCTCTACGTGGTCAAAAACTTTGCCGCTCTGCCGCCGATGCTTCCGCTGGCGCGGAAAACCGCCATACAGTGGCTGGGCCTTTTGCGCGCACAGGAAAACGCGCTGCACGATTTGGCCGGGTTGGGCTGGCTGCAACACAGCGAGAGCGGGTTTTCCATGCACAACGTTGTGTGGGAGATTGTGAATCGCAAGGCGGAGATTACGCTGGCGGATTGTGAGGCGCTGGTAGACGCATTGTGGGATGAATCCCTGAAAGACGACATTTGCGAAGCGCGGCGTCTGCTGCCTTACATCGCCGCTTTTTGCGAACGGTTTGACAACGTTCCGCCGTTGGCGGGACTGTACAACAACCTGTCCATCAGATACGCCGACCTCGGCGACAACAAGGCGGCGATGGAGTGGTCCTTGAAAGACCTTGCAATGATGGAACAACTCTACCCCGACGGCCCGCACCCGGACTTGGCCAAAAGCTACAACAACCTGTCCCTCAGATACGCCGACCTCGGCGACAACAAGGCGGCGATGGAGTGGGCCTTGAAAGCCCTTGCAATGATGGAACAACTCTACCCCGACGGCCCGCACCCGGACTTGGCCGCAAGCTACGGAAACCTGGCCCTCAGATACGCCGACCTCG
>JAITQI010000156.1 GCA_031289065.1 Oscillospiraceae bacterium | reverse complement strand
GCGCCCTCCTCGGGCTGGCGGACACACCCACGCTGCCCCACGTCCGGCGGATCCTGCCCGGGGAAAACCCCGTAACCGCCCGTCCTCACGTCACCGCGCCCGACGGTAAAACACCACGGCCTCCAGCCGCTCCACCCGTCTGACCAGCGCGGCCAGCGGGGTTTCGGCCTCCCCCCTCTCCTCCGTCTCCAGGACGCCGTCCCGCCAGATTTTCATCTCCGGCTCGCCCCGTTCGGCCAGGGCGCTGCAAACCACATCCTCCCAAAGCTGTTCCCGGTCGTTGTCCCGATACGCGTGGCGGCCCATAACGCTTCCTCCTCGTTTGATCTGGTACCCCAGTATACGCGGCGGGCCGGAAAGAGGTTCGCCTTCGGAGAAAAATCCCTCATCCCGCGGCGCGGCGGCGACGATAACAGAGGTAACCGAATGATAAACCCCCGGGAGAATCGCCTATGAAACTGCTTCTCGTGTCCGACCAGGCGAGCCCCTATATTTGGGATCATTTCGACCCGGAGTCCTTCCGGGACGTGTCCATGATCCTCTCCTGCGGCGACCTGTCCGGGGAATACCTGGGGTTTTTGGTCACCATGATCCCCGCGCCCCTGTTTTATGTCCCCGGCAACCATGATAAAGCCTTTGTCCTCCGCCCCCCGGAGGGTTGCGTCTCCCTGGACGGCCGAACCGAAACCCACCTCGGCCTCCGTCTGGCCGGTCTGGGCGGCTGCCGGAGCGCCAAGCCGGAGCCCTTCCACTACACCGAAAGCGCCATGGAACGCCGGGTCAAAACCCTGTCCCGCCTCGTCCGGCGCCAGGGCGGCCTGGATGTTCTCCTCACCCACGTCTCGGCTCGGAATCTGGGCGACGGCGCGGACAGCTTCCACCAGGGTTTCGACTGTTTTGTCCCCTTTCTCAACGAATTCGCCCCCCGCTATCACATTTTCGGCCACCAGCACACCGCCTACACCCGCGCCTGTCCCCCTCCCAACCACGGTCCCACCACGCTCATCAACGCCTGCGGCTACCGAATCATCGAGTACTAAAAAGAAGACAGAGGACAGAAAACGCCCCCCCAGCGTTTCCGTCCCCTGTCTTTTCTCGTCGTCGCCCTTCCGTAATTATCTGTCCTCTGTCCTCTATTTCTGTCCTCTGTTCTCCATTACCCGCCGATAGTACAACAAGGCCATCGTGTCGGCCAGGGTCAGCTCGTAGCCGTCGTTGGTGAAAGCCAGCACCTTGACCGCCGCCTGGAGGGCCGAGGTCACCGCCCGCTCGACGCCCGCCTGGGGCCGGTCGGCCCGGAAGACCGCGGCGAAGCGGCGATGGGCGTCGGTCAGAATCCCCCCCAGCGCCGGCAGGTTGGCCGCCGGCGCGTTCCCCTCCCGGCGGGCCAGGCTGTCCGCCGCCCGGTGGGCCAGCGTGTCCAGCATGTCGTTCCAAGCGTCGTCCAGCGCCGTGACATGCTTGGCCAGACCGCCCGGATCGTCCCGAAAGGTCAGGTTCAGGCCGTCCAACAGCCGTGCGTAGGCCCGGGCGGCTTCGGCCAGGGTGGACGGCCCCCCCGCCCCAGCCCCGCTCTCCCGGGACAGACGCAGGGTGTATTCCTCCCGCAAGCGGGCTTCGTCGGACAGTTGAAATTGATCCCGGGACGGGCCGGACTCGGCGTGCGCGGACCCCCGCCCATAGCCGGAACGCTTCCCCCCGGTGTCTCGCCGCTCCCGCGGCGGCGGATCGGGCCGAACCGCCTGTGCGGCCGGAATGTACATGCCGTCACCTCCCCGGTGAAAAATACCCAAATCCATCTTGCTGAAATGGCAATTCCCTTGCACGCCATATCGAACGTTACCGGAAAAACTTTACAGTTTTTTCCCGCCGCCAAGGCTGACGGGACGTTCCGCTGCTATCAGTACTACCGCCGCAAGCTGACCAGCGCCCAGGTAAACCGCCAGCCGCGGGGCGAAGGTAGCGGATCGCAAGATTACACCCTGGCTTTCAAGACGTCGGCCCGCGCCCTGGATGATCGTGTGCGCTACACATTCGACAATCCAGACGCCGCGCTCACCTTTATAACCGACATCAAACATCTCTCCTTTCGCGGAAAACAGACTGTCCCACAGGGAAACCTATTTACAGTATAACGCGGCAAAGGTTCTGTCAACCCATCCCACCCGGACATAACATGGGCAACGCAAGACACAAAAATTGGAATTTCCCTTGCGGCGCCCCCGAAAACCGTATAAAATAGAGATAGCAAAGCCCCGCCCCATCGCCAACAAACAGGGAGGTGTCTTTATGCGTCCCAACCCGGACGGGTTCATCTTCGACGGGGATCTGCTCACCGTCAACCGGGGCAAGGAGACCGTCGAGGTCACGGTGGTCAACACCGCCGACCACCCCATCCAGGTGGAGGCCCAGGCCCACTTCTTCGAAGCCGACGAAGCCCTCGTCTTCCCCCGCCCCCAAGCCTTCGGCATGCGCCTCAACACCCCCCAGCACTTCGCCCCCCGCGCCACAAAAACCGTACAACTAACCCCCCTGACAAACGAACAATAATTGTCAATTGTCAATGGCCATCGCCACCCGCTCCGCCTGCGCCAACGCCTCGTCTCTGACACGTTTCGGCTGCCGCCCGAAAAACGTCACCGTCGGCTCCCCTTTTTTGAGGCTCCACAGCCCCGCCACAAGCCCGTCCACCGCCACCGACGGCATACAAATCCCCGAACTCAGGATGACGGCCCGCCTGTATTCCGCCGGCAAGACGGCGCTCCTGTCCGCGTAGCTCACGATCAGCGGGTCAAACCCCGCCAGCAACGTCACCCGGGGGATGTCCGGCAGGTCTTCCGGCTCCTCCGTGTCATAGTACCGCTTGCCATCGGCTTCAAAGCTCCGGTAGCTCGACAGGTCGGCCGTTTTGAACCGGTCCCGGGAAACCCCCGTAAACCAAGCCGCGTCAGCCGCCGTCGCGGGGCCGTATGTCGTAAAAAACCGGCGCAGCGCGTCGGGGAACGCCTCCTCAAACGGAGGGATCAAGCCCACGTCGATCAGGTCGAAATCCCGGCTGGCCATATCCCGAAACGCCACCTGCCCCTTCCGGGCGAAGGAGACGAAAATACCGCCCCAGGGGGAAAAGATGTCGTCCAGCACCCCCCGGTCGTACCTGTCGGCGAAAATGTCTCGCATCTCCTTCCGGGAATAGACCCCATCCTCCAGACAGCGCATCACGTCCTCCGTCACGCTCTCCATGAACGCGGCGCCGTAGTACCGGACAAAGGCGTCGCTCCCCGGGTGCAGGGCCAGCAGGGGGGCCAGATCCTCCAGCGCGACGCCGTGAAGCGTCCCCCGGTAGAGCCATGTTTTGGTCAGCCGGGTTTTCCACCCGGAGAGCTCCGCCCCCCGTATCGCCGCGGAGTAGGGCACGTTCCGGTAAAACCAGGCGTGCAGCCCCATCAGTGCCCGCGCCAAAACAACCAAATCCGGGCACCCCCGAGACAAATACAACTTCCACATCCGAACCCGCCGTATCTGCTCCACATCCATACCCAACCCCCCTCTCCGCCATTGAATTTGCTGTGGTTGTCAATTGTCCATCGTCAATTGTCAATTGTCAATTGTCAATTGAATCGTCCCTTCCAAAAACCGCTTCAGCCTCTCCATCGCTTCGGTCAGCTGCTTCATCGACGCGGCGTAGCAGCACCGCACAAACCCCTCTCCCGACGCGCCGAAGGCGCTGCCCGGGATGACCGCCACCCGCTGGGCCCGTAACAGCCCCTCGCAGAAGTCCTCCGACGTAAGCCCCGTGGAGCGGATGTCCGGGAACACATAAAAGGCCCCCTGGGGCTCAAAACAGGGCAGCCCCATCCGCCCCAAAGCGTCCACCACGAAGCGGCGGCGCTCGTCGTATTCTTCCCGCATGGCGGCGATGTCGCGGTCCCCGTGGCGCAACGCCTCGATGGCGGCGTACTGGCTGGTGGTGGGAGCCGACATGATGGCGAACTGGTGAATTTTGATCATCTGGGCGATCACCTCTCGGGGCCCGCAGGCGTAGCCCATGCGCCAGCCGGTCATGGCGTGGGACTTGGACAGCCCCCCCACCACCACTGTGCGTTCCTCCATCCCGGGCAGCTGGGCCAGGGAGACATGGGCCTCCCCATAGGTCAGCTCAGCGTAGATCTCGTCCGAAATCACCGCGATGTCCGTGTCCCGCAGCACATCGGCCACCGCCTCCAGGTCGGCCCGCTCCATGATGCCACCGGTGGGGTTGCAGGGATAGGGCAGCACCAGCAGCCGCGTTTTGGGGGTGATAGCGGCCCGAAGCTGTTCCGCCGTTAGCCGAAACCGGTTTTCGGCCAGCGTCTCCAAAAAGACCGGCGTCGCCCCGGCCAGCGTGGCGATCGGCCCGTAACACACAAAGGAGGGCTGGGGGATGAGCACCTCGTCCCCCGGCTCCAAGACGGCCCGCATGGCCAGGTCGATGGCCTCGCTGCCCCCCACCGTAACCACGATCTCCCCCTTGGGGTCGTATGCCATGTCATAGTGCCGCCGCATGTAGGCCGAGATTTCCCCCCGCAGCTCGCTCAGCCCGGCGTTGGGGGTATACTTGGTAAACCCCTTCTCCAGGGAGTAGATCCCCCTGTCCCGGACATGCCACGGCGTGACGAAATCCGGTTCGCCGATGCCCAGGGAGATGGCGTCCGGCATGGTCTCCAGCAGGTCGAAAAAGCGGCGGATGGCCGACGGCGGGATGGCCCGCACCCGCTGCCCCAAATGCCAGGAAAACGCGCTCATACCATCAAAATCCTTTCCTCTTGCGGGGTCACGGGGGCGAAAACGACGCCGCCGTCCTTGTACTTTTTGAGCAGGAAATGGGTGGCCGTCCCAGTCACCGACTCCAGGGGGGCCAGCTTTTCGGCCACGAACAGGGCCACCTCCTTCATGGTGCGCCCCGTGATGAGCACCGACAGATCGTACCCCCCCGACATGAGGTAGAGGCTCTCCACCTCGTCGTATTGATAGATGCGCTCGGCCACCCGGTCAAACCCTTCCCCCCGCTGGGGTGTCACCTTGACGTCGATGAGCGCCGTGACCATCTCCACATCGGTCTTCTCCCAGTCCACCACCGCTTTGTACCGCAGGATAACCCCCCGGGCCTCGAAGTCCGCGATGGCGTCGGACACCTCCGCCTCGCTCCGCCCCAACATGGCGGCCATTTGCCCCCGGGTCAGCGTACAGTCCTTTTCCAACAGCCGCAAAAGTTCCAACATAGCCTTCACTCGTCCCTTCCAGTTTTCTCACGCTCTCCCATTATAACACCCCCACCCAACCCCTGACAAGAGAAGCATACACCACTTATTCACCGCCCTCCTCTTCTATCCTCTCAACCCAGCCGCCATTGTCAATTGTCCATTGTCAATCGTCAATTGTTCGTCCTCCTCTGTCTCGTCATTCCATCCGAAAAACAGCCGCCAACCCGTCCCGAAACGGGGCGAACCGCCAACCCGCCCGAATTCCAAATTTTGTGCTTCCCTTTTCCCGAAAGTAGTGCTATACTAAAAACTGTACGTTAAAAACAACGCAATGTAGCGTTGTGGGACGTACTTCTTCTTTGCCGAATTTCTGTTGCACCGGAGATGTCATATCTGTATGGAATACATGGAAGTGCTCAATAAAATCATCGAGGCCGAACAGTTGGCCCAGCAGATCGCCGGGGAGGCCCGCGCCCAGCGGGACAATCTGCCCAACGATCTCCGCGCCCGCGCCGAAGAACTGCGCGAAAATTTTCTGGCCCGGGCCGAACACCGTGTCCAGGCCGTGCGGGACCAGGAAGCCGCGCTGACCCTCCAGCAGGCCGAGCAGCTTGACGCCGCCCTGCGGGACGATCTGGCCCGCCTGGAGCTCTTCTTCAAAGACCGCCACGAGGACATGGCCGCCCGGCTGTTTGGCCTGGTGGTGGGGACGTGATCGGGGCGCTCATCCAGTACGGCGCGGTGGCCACCAAGGTCAAGGCGATGTACGCCAACCGCCTGACGGCGGAGGATTTCGCCAAGATCGCCAAACTGCGCCGTGTCCCCGACGTGGTGTCCTTTCTCAAGGAACACCCCGGCTGGCGCGGCGCCTTTGACGGTTCCTTCGACGAGACCCGCCGGGGCCCCCTGGAGACCGGGCTGCGCCGCTACCTCTCCAGCGAATACATGCGCATCCTTCACTTCCTGGATCGGGAAGATCGCTTTATCGTCTACGACCGCGTCCTGCGCACCGAAATGGAGCAGATCATGCTCTTCCTGCGCTATGCCCGGGCCGGCCGCCCCTCCGATTACCGCCCCGACCTGCCCGCCTTCTTCGAGCGGCACAGCCGCATCCGCTATGACAGCCTGACCAAGGCCGTCACCTACGAGGACATGCTCGCGGCGGTCAAGGACACCGGCTTTTACGCGGCGCTGGCCCGCCTGACGCCGGAAGAGGAGGGCTTCCCCGACTACACCTCGGTGGAGATGGTCATGCGCAACCACTACTACCGCGCCCTGATGGACATGGTCGGCACGCGTTACCGGGGCGGCGACCAGGAACTGCTCCGCCGCGCCGTAGGCTCCCAGGCCGACATGATCAACATCACCATCATCCTCCGGGTGCGCAAGTTTTTCCCCGACAGGCTGGACTCGGTGATCCCCCTGCTGCTGCCCGTGCAGTACAAGCTCACCCCCGCCTTTGTCCATCGGCTCTATTCGGCCAAAACCGACGAGGCCGCCGCCGCCCTGCTCCGGGAATCCCCCTACAAGAACGTCTTCGCCGCCCACGACTTCGCCCACATCGAGGACTACTACTATCAGTTTCTGTATGATTTCAACCGCCGTCTGCTGTCCAGCGGCGTCCCCTCGGTATACACCCCGGCGGCCTATCTCAACCTGCGGGAGGTCGAGCTGAAAAACCTCACCACCGCCATCGAATGCGTCCGCTACGGCATCCAGCCCACCGAAGCCCCCACCTACCTCTTCGGCGTCCCCCTCTAAAACCTCCCCCGTCTGTCCCCTGTCCTCTCCCCTCTGTCTTCTGTATTGAAAGGGCGGTGATCCTTTGTCCGTCGTTCCGATGAAACTCGTGACCATCGCGGGGCCCCTGCATGACTTCGACGCGGTGGTGTATTCCTCCATCATCAACCAGCAATTCCACCCCGAACCGGCGGCCAACGTGATGAAAAACATCAAGTACCTCCGCCCCTTCGACCAACAGAACCCATACGCCGAAATGCTCCGCCAAGCCGAATCCGTCGCCGACCGGCTGGGCGTCGCCTTGGATTACCGCCCCTTCGAGTCCCTGCACAACACGCCGGACGAATCCGCCGCCTACCTGCGGGACATCGACGAGCGGTACCAAACCCTCAAAACCGAGGAGGCCGACCTCACCCAACGCATCGGGGAAAACGAGCGCATCCTCATGCAAATCAACCACCTCCTCGACGTCAACGTACCCCTGGAAGAGTTCTTCACCATGATCTACGTCAAGTTCCGTTTCGGCCGTATGCCCCGGGACATTTACAACGGCTTCATCCCTCACATGACCGCCCGGAGCGACCTGTTCTTCTTCCCCACCAGCATTGAGCGGGACTGGGCCTACGGCATGTATATGACCCCCCGCCAGGGCATGGACCGGGTGGACGCCCTCTTCGCCTCCCTCCAGTTTGAGCGCATCCGCATCTCCGACCGGGTTCACGGCACCGGCGGCGAAGCCCTCCTGGAAATCCAGGCCGACACCGAACACACCGCCCGGCGGCTGGAGGAAGTGCGCGCCCGCCTCGACACCCTGGCCAAGTCCGAAACCGAACCCTTCCTGCGCCGTTACTCCTATATCCGCTTTATGAACGACAGCTTCAACATCCGGCGCTTCGCCGCCCACACCGAGGAGAGCTTCTATCTCCTGGGCTGGGTGCCCGGCCCGGAGTACGACGCCTTCGCCGCCCGCCTGGGCCGACGGGACAACCTGACCGTCGTCGTGGCGGCCGACGACCCGGACACCGTGGCCGACTACACCCCTCCCATCCGCCTGAAAAACGCCCGGATCTTCCGCCCCTTCGAGCCGCTTCTGGCCATGTACGGCCTCCCGGCCTATCACGAAATGGATCCCACCCCCGTCATGGCCATCACCTACACCCTGCTCTTCGGCCTCATGTTCGGCGACGCCGGGCAGGGCGCTCTCCTCATCCTGGCCGGGTTCCTGATGTATAAACTCAAGGGCATGTGGCTGGGGCGGGTGGTCATGTACGGCGGCGCCTCCGCCATGCTGTTCGGCACCTTCGTCTACGGCAGCGTCTTCGGCTTTGAGGACTGGTTACCCCTGCCCAGCTTCAAAATTCTGGAGAACAGCGCCAACACCACGCTGGGCCTGCGCCTGGCCGTCTACCTCGGCGTGGGCATGCTGGTGCTCTCCATCCTGGCCAACATCGTAAACGGCATCCGGCGGCGGGATCCCGGCAAGATTCTGGTCGGCCCGGCCGGCCTGGCGGGGCTCATCCTCTACCTGTCGGTCACGGCGGGGGTGCTGCCCATCCTGGGCTTTGCCGAGCAGATTCTGCCCTTCGGCGCGGTGGTGGCCCTGGCCGCCCTCCCGGTGCTGCTCATCTTCCTCCGGGAGCCCCTGTCCCACATGCTGGCCCGCCGGGGGCGCTGGAAGCCGGAAAAGATGTCCGACTTCCTGGCCGAAAACCTCTTTGAGCTCATCGAAGTGCTGCTGTCCTACATCACCAACACCATCTCCTTCCTGCGAGTGGGCGCTTACGCCATCAGCCACGCCTCCATGATGTCGGTGATCTTCATGCTGGCCGGCGGCGCGGAACACCCCAGCATCCCGGTGGTCATCATCGGCAACCTGATCGTCATGGGCATCGAGGGCCTGCTCGTGGGCATCCAGGCGCTCCGCTTGGAGTTCTACGAGCTGTTCTCCCGCTTCTATTCCGGCGACGGCCGCCCCTATAACCCCATCATCATCGACTACCACGCCCGGCACGAACGCAACTCCTAACCGTCGTGCCTCTCTCGTAACACGGTTTTCCCCCGCCGAAGGCGGTCGGAACCCAAACAGCCGCAACACAGGCAAACCGCTCTTTGAGGGCCTTAGCGGTTCTCAATCATAGTAACGGAGGGTTTTAAGATGGAGTACTTGTTTTCGCTGATCCTGGTCGCCCTGATCCTGCTGCCCCTGTACCCGATTTACCGCCGCAAGGTGTCCGGCAAGCCGGTCAGAGGCGCGCTGCTGGCCAACATCGTCTCCTTCTTCGCCATCGGCGTCGTGTGCGTCGGCGCTATGGCCGGGGGCGCGCTGGCCGCCGACGCGGCGGAGGAGCTCGTCAAGGCCCCCCTCGATTCCCAAGCCGGTCTGGGCATGATCGCCGCCGCCCTGGCCACCGGCATCTCGGGCATCGGCGGCGGCATCGCGGTGGCCTCGGCCGCCTCAGCCGCCCTGGGCGCCATTTCGGAAAACGACAAGACCTTCGGCAAGGCCCTGATCTTCGTGGCGCTGGCCGAGGGCATCGCCCTGTACGGCATGATCATCTCCTTCACCATCCTCGGCAAATTTTAACCGCAAACGGCTCGTTCGGAGGGTTTTTATGCGCTTTTTTGTCGTCTCGGACAACACCGATACCCTGACCGGCTTCCGCCTGGCGGGGATTGACGGTGTCCGGGCGCTGACGCCGGAAGCCGTCAAGGCGGCCGTGTCCGACGTCATCGCCAACCCGGACATCGGCGTGCTGCTCATCACCGAAAAGCTGGCCGCCCAAGTGCCGGAGCTGATCTACGAGCTCAAGCTCAAGCTGACCGGCACCCTCGTCGTGGAAATCCCCGACCGCCACGGCACCGGCCGCACCCCCGACTCCATCACCCGCTACATCCGCGAAGCCATCGGCATCAAAGTGTAAACACCCAACGAATAAAACAGTGCGATTAGACATTGAGAATCCCTAATTTTTAATTTTTAATTGCATAGCCCGGAGGTCGCTCTATGTCCGAAATCGATGCCAAGCTCAAACGGTTCACCGAGGCCATCACCTCGGACGCCGAGGCCGACAGCAAGTCCATTTTGGAGGAGGTGCGCCGCCAGCGCGAATCCTCTCTCCAATCCGCCGAGGACGAGGCCCTGGGCGACGCCTACCGCTATATCAAAACCGAAATCGCCCGCCTCCGGGTGGAAAACGGGCGCACGGTCTCCCGCAAGATGATGGACAACAAACGCGCCCTCTACGCCCGCCGCGCCGAACTGTCCGAATCGGTGCTCCGGGACGTGATGGAGCGCCTGGCCGCCTATGTGCTCACCCCGGCCTACGCCGATCGCCTGTGCGACATGGCCCGGGCCGCCTCCGCCGCCTTTGGGGACGCCGAAACGGTCGTCTCTCTGCGCCGAGAGGACATGGCCCTGGTGCCCCGGTTGCGCCAGGCCGTCGGCAGCCCCCGGGTGACCTTTGTCGAGGGCGGCTTCCGTTTGGGCGGCCTGACCGCCGAATGCCTGGAAAAGCAGCAGCAGCTCAACCAAACCTTCGACGCCAACCTGGCCGAGTGGAAAACCCGCTTCTTCGCCGAGTTGGTCATAGAGCCGTCAGAAGACAGCGCGTAGCCGTCAACGGTCAGACGCCCCGCCCTTTGTGTCCGCCCTCGCCCCCTGATTTTTGACAGGAGTGATTACAATGCCCTATACGGTATACGGTGTCAACGGGCCGGTGGTCACCGTGCGCGGCGGCAAAGGCTACAGCATGATGGACATGGTCTTTGTCGGGCCCCAGCGTCTCATCGGCGAGGTGGTCGGCCTGCGCGGCGAGGACATTGTCGTCCAGGTCTATGAGGACACCTCCGGCGTCACCCCCGGCCAACCGGTGGACTCTTCCGGCGCCCCCCTCTCCCTCAAGCTGGGTCCCGGCCTGCTGAGCAATATTTTCGACGGCATCGCCCGCCCCCTGCGCGCCATCGAGGCGCGCACCGGCGCGTTTATCGGCAGGGGCGTCAACGTCCCCTCCCTGGATCCCGAAAAGGTCTGGCAGGTGGAACTCACAGTCGCCGTCGGCGATACGCTGACCCCCGGTCAGGTGTACGCCGAGTGTCAGGAGACCGGCATCATCCGGCACCGCATGATGGTGCCCCCCGGACTGTCCGGCGTCGTCAAATCGGTCAAACCCGGCGGCGGATACAAGGTGGACGACGTGGTCGTCGAGCTGGAAACCCCCGAGGGCGCAACCGTCCCGCTCACGCTGGCCCAGCAGTGGCCCATCCGCCGGGCCCGCCCGGTGTCCAAGCGCCTACCCATCGACCGCCCCCTCATCACCGGCCAGCGCATTATCGACACGCTGTTCCCCATCGCCAAGGGCGGCTGCGCCGCCATCCCCGGCCCCTTCGGCGCGGGCAAAACCATCACCCAACACCAGCTGGCCAAATGGTCGGACGCCGACATCATCGTCTACCTCGGCTGCGGCGAGCGCGGCAACGAGATGACCCAGGTGCTCGAGGAATTCTCCGAACTGACCGACCCCCAATCCGGCCGCCCCCTCATGGAGCGCACCGTCCTCATCGCCAACACCTCCAACATGCCGGTGGCCGCCCGCGAGGCGTCGATTTACACCGGCATGACCGTGGCCGAATATTTCCGCGACATGGGCTACCACGTCGCCATCATGGCCGATTCCACCTCCCGCTGGGCCGAGGCCCTGCGCGAGATCGCCGGTCGTCTGGAAGAGATGCCCGCCGAGGAGGGCTTCCCGGCCTATCTCCCCTCCCGCCTGGCCGAATTCTACGAGCGCGCCGGGTATATGCAAACCCTGGGCGACCGCGAGGGCTCGGTCACCGTCATCGGCGCGGTCAGCCCCCAGGGCGGCGACTTCTCCGAGCCGGTCACCCAAAACACCAAGCGGTTCATCCGCTGCTTCTGGGCCCTCGACCGCCAACTGGCCTACGCCCGGCACTTCCCCGCCATCAACTGGATCACCTCCTATTCGGAGTACACCGAGGAACTGGGCCCCTGGTACGAGGCCCGGTTGGGCCGCAAGTTCGCCGAGCTGCGCAGTCGGCTGTCCAAACTGCT
>JAITQI010000018.1 GCA_031289065.1 Oscillospiraceae bacterium | reverse complement strand
CTGCGGCGCAGGGCGGGGCGCGTCAAAACGCAAGCCGCCGGGCGGCGGGCGGTTCAGGCCGTCGAACGCCCCAAGACGCCGGAGGAGGCGCTGGCGCTGGCCGACAGGGAAGCGGCGGCCGGCCAGCCGGGGCGGGCGATGGTTCTGCTCATGACAGCCCTGCTTCTGACTTTGCAGGCGAAGGGCGCCCTTCGGCTGGAGACCGGACGCACCAACCGGCAGTATCTGTCAGACCTGCGGCGGGCGGGTCGGCCTGAGGCGGCGTTTTTCGAGGCGTTCAGCCGGGCCTTCAACCTGTTCCGCTACGGCGGGCAGGAGGCCGAATCGGCGGATTATAGCCGGTGGCGGGGCGGCTGTGAGGCCTTCTTCGCCGGAAGGGGGCGGGCCGCCGGATGAAAAAGACGCAGATTTTCCTGCTGTTTTTGGCCCTCGCCTTCGCGGCCTGCGGGCTCTTTTTGGCCGTCCGCAAGCCGCCGGACAACCTGCCCTTCGACTCCCGGGCCAACGGCGCGTACGGCGTGCGGGCGCTGTATCTGACGCTGGAGGAGTTGGGGTTTCATGTGGCGCGCAAAACCGTGCCGCTGGCGGCCCTTGACACGGGGGGCGCGGTGCTGGTGTTCGGGACGCCCTATTTGGCCCCGGAGGACCCAGAGGCCCTGAAGGCCTGGGAGACGGCGGGCAACCTGTACTATGTGGCCGAACCGGCGGAGATGTTTGCCAACGGAGCCGTCGAGCCTTACGCGGTGTGGCGGCTGACGAACACCCTCTGGGCGTACCGGGGGGACACGATTTGGTTTGACGAGTACGGCCGGAGCGCTACGGCTTACGCGGGCGACCGGTATCAGCTCACGCCGACCAGTATTTTGCCGGTGTGGGTGTTTTTGGCGCTGGTGCAGTTGGGGCTGGCCCTGTTGCTGGGCCTGCTGTTTTGGAACCAGCGAACCGGTCCCCCCGCCCGGGGGGCCTACGCCGGACGCCGCGGGGAACAGGAGGACACCCGGGCCATGGCGGCTCTCATGGCCCGCGCCCGGCTGCTGCCCGACGCGCTGGCGCTGTGTTACCGGCATCTGACCGACAAGACCCGGCAGGGGTATCCCCACATCGAAGCCGCGATAGCGCGGGCGCAATCACAGCCGCAGAACGGCGACGGGGCGCTGGCCCTGGCCGCCGAGATGGACAGGATCAGGGAGGAAGCAAAATGACGACCATACCCATGACGCAGGCGGCGGCCGACATTCGGGGCCAGGTGGGCCGGGTTTTTGTGGGCCAGGAGGAATTCCTGCGGCAGGCGCTTGTCTGCCTGTTTGCCGGGGGGCACGCGCTCATCGAGGGGGTGCCGGGGCTGGGCAAGACGCTGGCCGTGCGGGCGCTGGCCCGGGCGGTGGGGGTTGAGTTCAAGCGGGTGCAGTTCACCCCCGATATGATGCCCTCCGACCTCATCGGGGCCAACATCTTCGATCTGGGCACCAGCGCCTTCCACTTGAAGCGGGGGCCGCTGTTCACCCAGTTTCTGCTGGCCGACGAGGTCAACCGCACGCCGCCCAAGACCCAGTCGGCGCTGCTGGAGGCCATGGAGGAGAGTAGACTGTCCATCGATGGGCAGGACTACGAGCTGACCCAGCCCTTCATGGTGTTCGCCACCCAGAATCCGGTGGAGTTCGAGGGCACGTATCCGCTCCCCGAGGCCCAGTTGGATCGTTTTATGATGAAGCTGGTGGTGGGGTATCCCACCCGCACCGAGGAGGACGCCGTCCTGCGGCGCACCCACGCCGGGTTCCGGTCCAGCGACTTCGGTCCGGTGGAAATGACGGCGGTCATCGACGGGCCGGGCATTTTGGACTGCCGTCGGCAGGCGGAGGCCGTCCGGGTGGAGGACAGCTTGTTCGCTTATATTCTCGACATTGTGGAGGCCACCCGCCGCCATCGGCACATTCTGCTGGGCGGCTCGCCCCGGGCCTCCATCACGCTGCTCAAATGCGCCAAGGCGTCGGCCCTGCTGGAAGGGCGGGACTTTGTCATCCCCGAGGATGTGCAGTCCCTGGCGGCCCCGGTGCTGCGCCACCGGCTGATGCTCACGCCGGACGCCGAAATGGAAGGGGTCACGCCGGACAGGCTGATCGCCCAAGTCCTGTCAGGGGTTCGAGTGCCCAGGTAGAGGACAGGGGAGAGAGGACAGCACGATGGGGATTACGCGGAGGCTGGTGTTTTTGCTGGTTGTTGGCGTCGCGGCCGTGGGGGTCGGGGCGCTGGTTGGCGTACCCGGAGTAGTCTTTTGGGGATACAATGGGGCGCTGGTGGCGCTGTTTGCCGCGGATATGTTGGTGACGCCGGGAAAACGGGTTTTTTCGGCGGCGCGGCGTTGGGAAGGCTCCTTTGAACTGGGACGGGAGACGGTCGTCACGGTGACGGCGGACAACGGGGGTTCCCACGCGTTGCGGCTGAAACTGTGCGATACGCCGCCCGAGACCTTTGTAGGCGGTGGGGCGTCGGAGGTCTGCGACTGCCTCCCCCTTGGGGCGGCGGTGTTTTCCTACGCCGTCACGCCCACCCAGCGGGGCAGTTTTGCCTTCGGGGGGCTCCATGCCGAGGTGCGGGGCCGCCTGGGGCTGTGTACGCGGCGGTTTGCGCTGGCCTGCCCGGGGGAGGCGGTGGTGTATCCCGACCTGAACCCTATGCGCAAGTATCGTCTGCTGGCCGCCCGGCGTCAGCTTGACCGGGAGGATCAGACCGCCCGCCGGGTGCGGGGCGGGGGCACCGAGTTCGCCGGGATTCGGGAATATTCCCCGGACGACGATACCCGCAAGGTCAACTGGATGGCCACCGCCCGGGCCCGCAAGCTCATGTCCAACCAGTACGACACCGAGCGAAGCCGCCCGGTCATGCTGGCGGTGGACTTGGGCCGCTGGATGGGCGCGGGGATCGGGGCGGTCACCCGCTTGGACAGGGCCGCCGAAATGGTGGCGGCGCTGGCCCAGGCGGCGCTGTCCTCCGGGGATCGGGTGGGGCTGGTGCTGTACGACACCGAGGTGCGGGCCTACCTCAAGCCGGACAAGGGTTCGGCCCAAATCAACCGCATCCTGTCCCTGCTGTACAAGGCGCGGGCGGGACGGGTGGAAAGTAGTTTGCCTGCCCTGTCGGCCTGCCTGTCAAGGCGGGTGCGGCACAGGGGGTTCGTCTGCGTTTTCACCTATCTGGACGGGGCGGAG
>JAITQI010000096.1 GCA_031289065.1 Oscillospiraceae bacterium | reverse complement strand
CCAGATGATCAACTTCTCCATCCCCGCCACCGGCTCGAGCGGGCATCTGACCGGCGGGCTGATGCTGGCCGCGCTGTTGGGGCCGTTCTGGGGCTTCATCACCATGTCGGTGGTGCTGCTCATCCAAGCGCTGCTGTTTGCCGACGGCGGTCTGTTGGCTTACGGCTGCAACCTGTTTAACATGGGCTTCTTCGCCTGCTTCCTCTCCTACCTGCTGATTTACAAGCCTCTGACCAAGCCGGGCCGGTCGGCCAAGTGGACGGCGGGGGCGGCGGTCGTCGCCTCGCTGGCCAGCTTGCAGCTGGGGGCTTTCGCGGTGGTGCTGGAGACCCTGCTGTCCGGCAAAACCGATCTGCCCTTCGCCGCGTTTGTGACGTACATGCAGCCCATCCATTTGGCCATCGGTTTGGTGGAGGGGTTGGTGACCGGCGCCGTGCTGCTGTTCATGCGCCAGGCTCGGCCGGAGCTGTTGGGCGCGCCGACGGCGGCGGCTCCGAAAAAATCCCTGAGACCCCTGCTGATCACCGTGTTGGTCGCCGTCGCGCTGGTGGGCGGCGTGATGTCCTGGTTTGCCTCGTCGTACCCGGACGGGCTGGAGTGGTCAACGGAAAAAGCCGCCACCGCCGCGCTGACGTCGGACTTGGCCGACAGAACCGAGGAAATTCAGGGCAACCTGGCCCTCCTGCCCGACTACACGTTCCGCAACGCCCAGGACGAAGGCGCGGAACGGCTGGGTACGAGCGTATCCGGCCTGTTGGGCGGCGGGGTGGTTTTGGCCCTGATCGCGGGTATTGGCGGCCTGTCTATGCTGCTGCGCCGTCGGACGGCGAAACCGGTCGGGGCGTGAACGCACCGATTCGCGCCGCCGCCCATGTCCGGGCGCTGGAGGATATGGGCGGACTGGACGCCCCGGCTCAGCGTCTGCATCCGCTGACCAAGCTGGTGACCACCGTGGGCTTTGCGGCGGTGGTCACCTCATATGGGCGGTACGATATTCTGCCCCTTTTGCCCTTGCTGCTCTATCCCGTGGCCCTGGCCGCCCTGTCCGGGGTGACGCTGTCCTATGTGGCCAAACGGGTGGCGGCGCTGCTGCCGCTTTTCCTGCTGGTGGGGATTTTGCAGCCGCTGTTTGACCGGACGCCCGCCGCTTTGGGGCCGATCGCTCTCACCGGCGGCTGGCTGATTTTCGCGTCGCTGACCCTCAAGGGGGGGCTGTGCGTCGCGGCGGCGGTGCTGCTGATGGCCAACACCGGCGTGACCGGCGTGGCCCGGGCGCTGCGGCTGATCCATGTGCCCAAGTTGCTGACGCTGGAGTTGCTGCTGACCTATCGGTACCTCTCGCTGTTCCTGGAGGAAGCCGGGCGGGTCATCCTGGCCTACCACATGCGCGCCCCGCGTCAGCGGGGCGTGCATCGCGGCGCTTGGGGCTCCTTGGTCGGGCAGATGCTGCTGCGGGCCTTGGATCGGGCCGAACGGTGCCACCAGGCCATGCTGCTGCGGGGCTTCGACGGGGCCTATCCCCTATCACGACCCTCTTGTTTCCGGGCGGCGGATGTGATATATTTGTCGGTATGGGGTCTCTTTTTCGCCGCCGCACGGGGATGGGATCTGCCCGCCCTGTTGGGCAACGCGTTGCGCAATTGATAATTGAGGCGCTCTGTGTAGTTGCTGCAAGTTTACAACCGCGTTTTGGGTATTCAATGGACGTGGGGGGTTGTGTGTGAAGACTGGGTATGCTTCGGCGGTAGAGTTGGCTTGGAGCCGTTTGGCCGCTTTGCCCCCCAACGCGGTGTGCCGCCGGTGCGGCGCACGGTGGGAAGAGGGGACGTATTATCTGTCCTGGCTATCCCGGGAGGTGGCGTTGCCCCAAGGCAAGCCGCCCGAATTGATCCTCTGGCTGCACTATCTGCTGTCCGAGGGGGCGGGGCCGCCCCGGGGGACATGGATGTCCTACCGGGAGGCGCCCGGGGCGCGGTTTTACGAAGCCAAGTTCATGCAGCGGGCCACCCGTCCCCTCGCCGCCCACTTCGGGGGGACGCCGGAACGCCTGGCGGCGGCGGGGGCTCGGTTGGGCGGCGCGGCGGCGGGGGTGGGGGATGTGTCGGTGACGGTGCCCCTGCTGCCCTATCTGCCGCTGACCTATGTCCTGTGGTCGGGGGACGAGGAATTTGAGCCCTCCGGCGGTGTTCTGTTCGACCGCACGGCGTCCGGCTGGCTGTGCGCCGAGGATTTGGCCGTGGCGGCCTCCTTGGGGGCGTATGCCCTCATCGCGGAGGACAAAAAGAGCGGGCGTGAAGCATGAGTCACCATAAAATTGAGGCCAAGGGGCTGTGTTACGCCTATTCCGACGGCACCGAGGCCATCCGGGAGGTCGGATTCCTGATCGGCCACGGGGAATCGGTGGGGCTGCTGGGGGCCAACGGCGCTGGCAAGTCCACGCTGTTGCTGCTGTTGCTGGGGGTGCTGTTTCCCCAGGAGGGCGGCATCTATGTGGCCGACGTGAAGCTCACGCCCAAGACGGCGGCCGACATCCGGCCCCACTTGGGTATGGTGTTTCAGAACGCCGACGAGCAACTCTTTATGAATACGGTCTACGACGACGTGGCCTTCGGGCCGCGGAACATGAAGCTCTCCCCCGACGAGGTGGAGCGAAGAGTGACCGAGGCTCTGGATTTGCTGGGCATCGCCCGCCTGCGGGATCGGCCCCCCTACCGTCTGTCCGGCGGTGAAAAGCGGGCCGCCGCCATCGCCGGGGTGCTGGCCATGCAGCCGGATGTGCTGGTCATGGACGAACCCACCAGCGGACTCGACCCCCGGGCGCGGCGCAAGACCATGGAACAGCTCAAACAGTTTGCCCACACCAAGCTCATCGCCAGCCACGACATCGCCATGGTGCGGGCGGTGTGCTCCCGGGCGCTGATTCTCTGCGAGGGCCGCCTGGCCGCCGACGGACCGACGGCTGAGCTGCTGGACGACGAGGAGCTGATGGGGCGGTGCGGGCTTTTGTAGCAATTTCAAATTGACAATTATTGGCGATTGGATGCCTCTGTTGGGGGGCTGATGATATGAAAATATAAAAAAGATGGGAGTTTGATGTATGGGTAAACAACGAATCGCTGAGGTTGTCAGGACTGGAAAGGTGTTGGTGTCGGACGGGGCTTGGGGCACTTTTCTGCACAAAAAGGGCCTCAAACCCGGGGAATGCCCCGAGCTGTGGTGCGTGACGCGGCCGGACGATGTGAGCGCCATTGGGAAGAGCTACATCGACGCCGGGGCGGATATGATTGAAACGGACAGTTTTGGCGGCAGTTCCTTTAAGCTGGCGCACTACGGGCTGGCCGAGCGGGCGGCGGAAATCAACGAGGCGGCCGCCCGGGTGTCCCGCGCCGCCGCCGGGCCGGACAAATGGGTCATCGCCTCCATCGGCCCCACCGGGGAGATGCTGGTCACCGAGGAGGTCACCGAACAGGAGCTGTACGACGCCTTCAAGGTGCAGGCGGTCGCGCTGGAACGGGGCGGGGCCGACGCGGTGTGTATCGAGACCATGTCGGACATTGGCGAGGCGGTGCTGGCCATCAAGGCGGCCAAGGAGAACACCGGGCTGGAGGTCATCTGCACCTTCACCTTTGACAAAACGGTGCGGGGCGACTACCGCACCATGATGGGGGTCTCCCCCACCCAGGCCGTCCAGGCGGCCGCCGAGGCGGGGGCCGATATCGCGGGGGCCAACTGCGGCAACGGGATCGAGCGCATGATCGAAATCGTGGCCGAGATGCGGAGCGCCAACGCCGACATTCCTCTCTTGGTGCACGCCAACGCCGGTCTGCCCCAGAACGTGGACGGCAAGGACGTCTTCCCCGATTCCCCCGAGGAGATGGCCCGGCTGACCCCGGCGCTGATTCAGGCGGGGGCCAATATCGTGGGCGGCTGCTGCGGCACCACCCCGGCGCACATCAAGGCCATCGCGGACGCGGCGCATCACTAAACAGCGCACAATTTGATTTTTGAGGAGATATGGATATGGAGACCAAGTTTCTGTCCTCGGCCATTGGCAGTATGCCGTTTAAGGACGCCGACTACGCGGTGGGCGTGTCACTGAAGTTGCTGGACGCGCCCATCTGGCCCCAGCTGCCCGCCTTTGGGCTGCGGGAGCAGATGGAAATCCAGTACAGCGAGGGGATCCCCTGCGCGGTCATCGACGACGAAAAGGGCCGCATGTTCTTCCAGACCGACGGGGACTACTCCGAGGCCTTCGCCGCCTTCTACGAGCAGTACATGTCCGCCGCCGACCCGGACGAGGGCACCGGCGACTTCGGCTTTGCCGCCATTTCGGACGCCTATTCCAAGGGCATCGGGACGCTGTTCAAGGCGCTGGAGGCCGAGGGGAAAAAGCGCCCGTGGCTCAAGGTGCAGACCACCGGCCCCTGCAGTTTTGCCCTGACCATCGTGGACGAGAACAAGCGGGCCATCTACTATAATGAGGAGTTCCGCGACGTCATCGTCAAGGCGCTGGCCGCCAAGTGCCGCTGGCAGATCCAGAAGTTCAAGCCCTTTGCGGAGAACATCATCTGCTTTATCGACGAACCCATCCTGTCGGCTTTCGGCAGCTCGACCTATGTTTCGGTCAACCGGGACGACGTGGTGGCCCTGCTTTCCGAAGTGGTGGAGGCGGTTCACGCCGAGGGCGCCCTGGCTGGGGTTCACTGCTGCGGCAACACCGAATGGAGCATTCTCATCGACGCCGGGGTGGACATCGTCAACTTTGACGCGTTTTCCTACGGCGAAACCATCGCCATATACGCCGACGCGGTGAAGGCCCATCTGGAGCGGGGCGGCATCTTGGCTTGGGGCGTGGTGCCCACCTCGGCGGCCATCCGGGAGCAGACGGCGGACACGCTGGCGGCTCAACTGGAAAAGGTCATCGACAATCTGGCCGCCAAGGGCATTGACAAGGGCCTTATCACCCGTCAGGCCATCGTCACCCCCTCCTGCGGCACCGGGTCCCTGGACGCGGCGGACGCGGAAAAGGTGTTCGCCCTGTTGTCGGCGGTGTCCCAAACCATGAAGACGAAATATCATTTTTGAGGTAACAATATGAAAATTGCCATATCCGGCAAGGGCGGGGTGGGGAAATCCACCGTGGCGGCGGCCATCGCTCTAACGTTGGCCGGGCGCGGGCAGCGCGTGCTGGCGCTGGACGCCGACCCGGACGCCAACCTGGCCGCCGCCCTCGGCATTCCGTCGAGCGTGGCCATCAACCCCATCAGCCGGGAGCTCGACCTCATCGAGGAGCGTACCGGCGTCAAGCTGGAGGGCTACAGCAAGGTGTTCAAGCTCAACCCCGAGGTGTCCGACGTGGCCGAACGGTTCGCCGTGCGCCACAGGGGCGTGGAGCTGGTCGTCCTGGGGGCCATCCGAAACGGCGGGGGCGGTTGCGCCTGTGCGGAAAGCACCTTTATCCAAGCGTTGGTCAACGACTTGGTGCTGTACAAGGACGAGACCCTGGTCATGGACATGGAGGCCGGCATCGAGCATCTGGGGCGGGCCACCGCCACCGGCGTGGACGTGATGATCGCCGTCATGGAGCCGGGCCAGCGGGCGGTGGACTGCGCCCGGTCGGTGCTGCGCCTGTCGGAGGAAATCGGCCTTACGCGCTTCGTGCTGGTGGGCAACAAGGTGACCGCCCCGGCGGACGAACAGTTCCTCCGGGACGCCTTCCCGGGGCGCGTCTTCGCCGCCTTCCTGCCCTACGCGGAACACATCCGCCGGGCCGACCGGGACGGGGTGAGCGTGCTGGACGCCTTCGGGCCGGTTGAATTGGCGGCGGCGGCGGACATCATCAGCGCGGCGGAAGCCTTTGGGGAGGAGAAACATTCATGAGCAAACTGATTGCGATTACCGGCAAGGGCGGCGTGGGCAAGACCACGGTCAGCGCCCTGCTCATCAAACATCTGATCGCGTCGGGGGCGGGGCCGGTGCTGGCCATTGACGCCGACCCCAACAGCTGTCTGGACGCCGCCCTGGGCGTTCAAGTCTCCCACACGGTGGGCCGGGCCCGGGAAGAGGTGCGGGAGACGGTTTCGGCCGGGGCCAGCGTGTCCAAGCAGGAGCTGCTGCACCTGAAAATCGAGGAGGGGCTGGTGGAGGCCGCGGGGTTTGACTTGATCGCCATGGGCCGCCCCGAGGGCCCGGGCTGTTACTGCTACGCCAACAACGTGCTCAAATCCGTCATCGCCGAGATTTCCGCCCAGTACACCTCGGTGGTGCTGGACAACGAGGCGGGCTTGGAAAACCTGTCCCGCCGCATTGTGCAGAAGGTGGACCTGATGGTGCTGGTGTCCGACGCTTCGGACGCCGGGTTGCGCACCCTGGGGCGGCTGTACGAACTGTCCCGGGAAATGGGGATGGAATACGGCCGGTTGGCCCTGGTGGTCAACCGCCTCCGAGGGGCGGAGCCCCCCGAACGGTTCCGGGCTCTCCAAGTGTCCACCGGGGCGGACATCGCCCTGGCCCTGCCGGACGACACCCAACTGGCCCAATTCGCCGAGCAAAACCGCAGTCTGCTCACCCTGCCGGAGGACAACGCGGTGTATCGTCTGGTGGGGCGGCTGGTGTAACCATCATACGGGGCCGCCGTCGGTCCAGCGTTCCCGCAAGGGCGCGCATCCTCCGCTTTGACCGCTCACATCTGACTTCTAACCTCCGAAAGGGGCTGCTTCATGGATACCAACAATGTACAGACCAGGGTCAGCGACGGCGCTTCGGCGCTCATGCTCGAAAAGGCACGGGCCGACTGTGTGGAGACCTGTTTTGACCGGGCCGACGCGCAAAAAAACCAATGCTCCTTCGGCAAGAGCGGCGTATGCTGCCGCATCTGCCACATGGGGCCCTGCCGGATCACGCCGAAAGCGCCCAAGGGCATCTGCGGGGCGACCGCCGACACCATCGCCGCACGGAACTTCCTGCGGGAGGTGGTGGGCGGCACGTCGGCCCACTCCGACCACGGGCGGCATTTGGTGCTCAAGCTCAAAGAGGTGGCCCAGGGCAAGGCCCCCGGGTACCGGATCAAGGACGAAATGGCCCTGCGCCGGGCGGCCAAGCTGTACGGCGTGGCCTGGGAGGACAGGGAGGTAAACGAGCTGGCCCTGGCGCTGTGCGAGCTGTTCCTGGGGGAGTTCACCGCCCAGGAGGAATATTTGCAGACCCTGGGGCTGGCCCCGCAGAAGCGGATCGGCGTCTGGAACACCATGGGGATTCAGCCCAAGGGCATTGACCGCATGGTGGTTGAGGCCATGCACCGCACGACGATGGGTGTGGATCACGACTACAGGAACCTGCTGGATCACGCCTTCCGGGTCTCCCTGGCCGACGGCTGGGGCGGGGCGCGGATCGCCTCCATCGTGTCGGACATTCTGTTCGGAACGCCCACGCCGGTCAATAGCACCTCCAACTTGGGCGTGCTGCGGGCGGATACGGTGAATATCCTCATTCACGGGCACGAGCCCGCCCTGTCGGAGATTCTCACCGTGGCGGTGGCCGATCCGGAGATCATCGCCTACGCCAAGGCGGCGGGGGCTCCGGCGGGCATTACCCTGGCCGGGATCTGCTGCACGGCCAACGAAATTCTTATGCGCCACGGCGTTCCGGTGGCGGGCAACGTCCTCCAGCAGGAGTTGGCGATCGTGACCGGCGCGGTGGAGATGATGGTCATCGACGTGCAGTGCTGTATGCCCTCCCTGCCCGACGTGGCCAAAAACTACCACACCGAGATCATTTCCACCGCCGACATCGCCCGCACCATCGGGGCGGCCCACGTCAAGGTGGGGGGTGCCGACCCGCTGAAGGCGGCCGGAGACCTGATCCGCCGGGCCATCGACAACTTCAAAAACCGGGACGCCGCCAAGCTCAGCATCCCGGCCGACCGGGAGCCGCTGGTGGCGGGTTTTAGCGTGGAAGCCATCAAATACATGTTGGGCGGCCGGTTCCGGGCCTCCTTCCGCCCCTTGAACGACGCCATCATCCAAAACCGCATCCTGGGGGTGGTGGGCATTGTCGGCTGCAACAACGCCAAACAGCAGGCCGACAGTTACACGAACATCCTCACCAAAGAGCTTATCAAACGCAACGTGCTGGTGCTTCAGACCGGCTGCGCGGCCATCGCTTCGGCCAAGGCGGGTATGCTCAGGCCGGAGGTGGCTCTCGCCGAGGCGGGGGTCGGCCTGCGGGAGGTCTGCGAGACGGTGGGGATGCCGCCGGTG
Source organism: Oscillospiraceae bacterium (assembly GCA_031289065.1). Taxonomy (GTDB): domain Bacteria; phylum Bacillota; class Clostridia; order Oscillospirales; family UBA929; genus JAIRTA01. The sequence continues at coordinate 5,601 of JAITQI010000096.1, read as the reverse complement.
CTGCATCTGGGCAGCTGCGTGGACAACAGCCGGGTGCTGGAGGCGGCCACCGAGGTGGTGCGCGAGGGCGGCCTGGGCGACGATCTGAGCATGGTGCCCGCCGTGGGGGTCGCCCCCGAGTGGATGAGCGAGAAGGCGGTGGCCATCGGGTGCTACTTTGTCGCTTCGGGTATCGACGTCATTCTGGGCAATCCCTTCTACACCTCCGGCTCCCAAAACGTCAACGACTATCTCCACAGCGGCGCACGGGCGGATTACGGGGCCAGCTTCCATCTCATTGAAGACCCGATGGCGGCGGTCGAGCGCATTATAGAGATGCTCAACCAAAAGCGGGAGGCGCTGGGCATCAACCGCAAGGCCGAACGCAAGCTGTTCGACATGAAGGACAGGAGGGCGATGTAATGTCAAAGCTCATCTGCGCCAGCGCCATCGACGGGGCCGCGGCCTGGGTGGTCAAGGCCATGAATATGGTGGAGGCGGCCATTGCCCAAAAGGGCGAGGACTATCCGGTCGGTTTCCCCGACACCAACTATTATCTGCCGGTCATCTATTCCTTCATCGGGCGGCCGGTCAAAACCCTGGCCCATCTGCGGGATGTGCTCGGGGAGGCCCGGGCGCTGCTGCCCGCCCGCCCGGCGGACAGCGTGTGGCTGCCCTATCTGGGCAACGCCCTGGACGCGGGGGTGGCGGCGCTGTTTGCCTGCGAGATCATCGAGGCCTGCAAGACGATCATCGGCCCCAACCCGGTGGACGGCATCTGGTTGGGCGCGGCCAACGACGTGATCATGCGGGAGCGGGGCATCGAGTTCGTGGACGGCACCGCCCCCGGCTTCGCGGCCATCACCGGCGCGGCTCCGGACAACGCCACGGCGGTCAAAATCGCCAAGGAGCTGCAGCAGAAAAACCTCTACGTCTTCATGGCGGGGGATACAGGTGGAAAGCAGTTCGCCGAACAGCTGGCCGAGGAGGGCGTCCAACTGGGTTGGGAAACCCGGCTGGTGCCCTTCGGCAAGGACGTGTCCGCCCTGATTTACGCCCTGGGCTTTGCCAACCGGGCGGCCCTGTCCTTCGGTGGGGTCAAGCCGGGGGACTTCGAGGCCAATTTGCGCTACAACAAAAACCGTATCTTCGCCTTCGTGCTGGCCCTGGGCGAGGTGACGCCGGACAAATACGCCGTGGCCGCCGGGGCCATCAACTACGGCTTCCCGGTCATCGCCGACACCGACATCCCCCAGATTTTGCCCACCGGCGTGTGTACCTACGAACACGTGGTGTCCGGCGTGTCCTACGACAAGATGGTCGAGCGGGCGCTGGAGGTGCGCGGCTGCAAAATCAAGGTGGTGGACGTGCCCATCCCGGTGCCCTACGGCCCGGCCTTCGAGGGCGAGCGTATCCGCAAGGAGGCCATGCATGTCGAGTTCGGCGGCAACAAGACGCCGGGCTTCGAGTTTGTCACCAGTGTCAACTATGAGGACATCAACGACGGCGACATCGAGCTCATCGGCCCGGATATTGACACGGTGACGCCCGGCACAGCCCTGCCGCTGGGTATCTGGGTCGAGGTGGCCGGACGCAAGATGCAGACCGACTTCGAGCCCATCCTGGAGCGGCAGGTTCACCACATGGTCAACGGCGCGGAGGGCATCTGGCACATGGGTCAGCGGGACATCATGTGGACGCGGGTGTCAAAGGACGGCTTCAAAAAGGGCCTGCGCCTAAAGCACTACGGCGAGATTCTGCACGCCAAGCTGCTGGCCGACTACCCGGCCATTGTGGACAAGGTGCGGGTCACCATGATCACCGACCGGGCGGAGGTGGACAAACGCTTGGCCGTGGCCCGGAAGGTGTACGACGAGCGCAACCGCCGCCTGGAGGCCATGACCGACGAGTCGGTGGACACCTTCTATTCCTGCCTGCTGTGCCAGTCCTTCGCCCCCAACCATGTGTGCGTCATCACCCCGGAGCGCCTGGGGCTGTGCGGCGCGTACAACTGGCTGGACGGCAAGGCGGCTTATGAAATCGACGAGACCGGCCCCAACCAGCCCCTGAAAAAGGGCGATTGCCTCGACCCGGTCAAGGGCGTCTGGTCGGGGGTCAACGAATACGTCTACGCCAACAGCCACAAGACGGTGGAGTCCTTCAGCGCCTATTCCATTATGGACAGGCCCATGACCAGCTGCGGTTGCTTCGAGGCCATTTGCGCCTATGTGCCCGAGTGCAACGGCGTCATGGTGGTCAACCGGGAGTTCTTGGGGGATACGCCGTCCGGCATGACATTCTCCACACTGGCTGGCAGCGTGGGCGGCGGGGCGCAGACCCCGGGCTTTATCGGTTGCGGCAAGGTGTTTTTGACCTCCCGCAAGTTTTTGCGGGCCGAGGGGGGCTTCGCCCGTCTGGTGTGGATGCCCAAGGAACTCAAAGTCCAGCTGGGTGTCGACCTGACTCGCCGCTTTTCGGAACAGGGGCTCGACGGCTTCCTGGATCAAATCGCCGACGAGACCACCGCCGTCACCGCCGACGAGGTGCGGGCCCACATGGAAAAGGTGAACCATCCGGCGCTGACGCTTGCGGACATGTCCGATTTGGTGCAGAGCGACGAGGTTCCCCCTCCGGTTTCGGCCGCCCCCGCCGCTCCGTCGGCCCCGGCCGCCGAGCCGGAACAACCGGCGCAAGCCGCCGCCGTGACAGAGGCCGATCTCACAGCGCTGACTGCCCAAATCACCGAGGAGGTGCGCCGGACGGTCACCCAAGAGGTGGTGTCGAGCATCATCGGGGTGTTGTCCGAAAAATTCCTGGGACTCTCCCCCGCCCTGCCGACCCAAGGGCCGACGGATAAACCGGAAACCGTGAAGCCTGTCGCGCCCAAGGTTTCCGCCGCCCGGCGCGTGGGCAGGATCACCGCCTTCGCCGTCCCGGCGGAAAAGACGCAGAACGCCGTGCACACGGTCAAGTTGGGCGCGTTGCCCGCCGAGGGCGGCACGCGGAGCAAAGCCCTGTCCCTGGGCGGGGCGACCTGTATGCCCTTCCAGCTGTGGGAGGGGACGGCACCGAACCGGCCGCTGATCGCTATGGAGGTTTTCGACGCGGTGAGCGAGAAGTATCCCCCCCTGCTCCGGGCGGTCTACGGCGACCTGCTGCGGGATCCCCCCGCCATGGCCCGGCGGTGTGTGACCGAATACGGGGCCGATCTGATCAGCATCCGCCTGGAGGGTACCCACCCCGAAAAGGGCGACCGCTCCGCGGCCCAGTCGGTGGAGTTGGTCAAGGCGGTGCTGGCCGCCGTGGATGTGCCGGTCATCGTCACGGGGCACAACGTCTACGACAAGAACAATGAGGTGCTCAAGGCCGTCGCCAGCGCCTGCGAGGGGGAAAACCTGCTGCTCAACTGGGTGGAGCAGGACAACTACAAGACCATCGCCGGGGCGGCTATGGCTTACGGGCACACGCTGGTGGCCCAGGCCCCCATCGACGTGAACATCTCCAAGCAGCTCAACATCCTGCTGACCAACATGGGCCTGCCCGCCGACAAGATCATCATCGACCCCATGACCAGCACCATCGGCTACGGGGTGGAATACACCTACTCGGTCATGGAGCGCATCCGGCTGACCGGCCTGGGGGGCGACAACATGCTGCTGTCCCCCATGATCGTTTCGGTGGGCCAGGAGTGCGCCAAAATCAAGGAATTCAAGGCCCCCGAGGAGAGCTTCCCCGAGTGGGGCGACCTGAAGAGGCGGGCGGCCTACTGGGAGCTGTCCACGGCCACGACCTTGCTATACGCCGGGGCGGACATCCTGATCATGTACACGCCGGATGCCGTCAAAACCACCAAGGAAACGATCTTCCGTCTGATGGACAAGGAGGGGCAATCATAATGGCGCTTAGCGGACTGCAAATTCAGAAGCTGCTGCCCAAGACAAACTGCAAGGAGTGCGGCTCCAGCACCTGTATGGCTTTCGCCATGAAGCTGGCGGCCAAGAAGGCCAGCCTGGACGAATGCCCCTACGCCTCCGACGAGGCCCGGCAGGTGCTGGGCGCGGCCAGCGAGCCGCCGGTGAAGGGGGTCAAAATCGGCGTCGAGCGGGTCAGTTCCCTGGGGGAGGAGACCGTGTTCTATCGCCATGAGAAGACCTTTGTCAACCAGACCGTCCTGGCGGTCAATCTGGGCGACGACGACGACCTCGCCCTGGCCGACCGCATTCGGGATTACACCCTGGTGCGGGTGGGCGAGACGCTGACACTGGGGGCGGTGGCCGTCACCCAGACCGGGAGCGCCGAGGCCTTTGTCGCCTTCTGTAAGGCGGTGTACGACCGCGCCCGCCTGCCCCTTGTTTTGCGGGGCCGGGACGCGGATGCGCTGGCGCTGGCGTCGGCGGCGGTGGCCGGGTCGCGCAGCGTCATCTCCGGCGTCACGGCGGACAACGCCGACGCCCTGCGGGCGGTCGCCGTCCGGGACGGCCATGTGCTGGCCGTGACCGCCGACGACCTGGACGGCCTATGCGCCTTGACCGCCAAACTCAAGGCCGACGGGTTCAACGACCTGCTCGTCGCGTTCAGTACCCATTCTCTGGCCGAGGAATTCCAGACGAACGCCATCGCCCGGAAGGCGGCCCTGTCCGGGGGGGTCAAGGCGCTGGGGTACGCCTCCCTGCGGTTTATCGACACCGGCGACGGCATGACCGACATGGTGGAGGCCACCACCGAGATTGCCAAATACGGGGGGCTTGTCGTCCTGCCCAGCTTCGACCCGGCCCAGTTGGCCCCGCTGATGACCTTGCGGCAGAACATCTACACCGACCCCCAGAAGCCCATTCAGGTGGAGCCCAAGTTGTACGCCATCGGCGAGCCGGACAAATCCTCGCCCCTGTTTGTGACCACCAACTTCTCCCTGACCTACTTCCTGGTGTCCGGCGAGATCGAGAACAGCGGCATTAGCGCCTGGCTGCTGGTGCCCGAATGCGAGGGCATGAGCGTGCTGACCTCCTGGGCGGCGGGCAAGTTTTCCGGAGCGACTATCGGTAAATTCGCCCAGGACATCGGGTTGGAAAGCCTTGTTGACACGCGCACCATCGTCATCCCCGGCTATGTGGCCCAGATCAGCGGCGAGCTGGAGGAGAGCCTGCCCGGTTTCAAGGTGCTGGTAGGTCCCGGCGAAGCGGCGGATCTGGAGAGCTTTATCAAAAGCGTGTTAGTGAACCATGCCTAAAATCACCTTCCTGCCCCGGCAGGTTACCGTGGACATTCCGGAGGGCGCGCCGCTATTGGAAGCGGCGCGCCTTGCGGGTGTTCCGGCGGAAACCCCCTGCGGCGGCCATGGCCGTTGCGGCAAATGTCTGGTGCGAGTGCTGTCCGGCGGGGTGGACGCCCGGGGGTATACCGGGGCGGACGGCGAGGTGCTACTCTGCCAGACCAACGTCCGGGACGAACCGGTGACCGTGCGGCTGACAAGTGACCTGAACGCCGAGCGGGGGCAGTTCGACCGGGAAACCGGGCTGGCGCGTTTGGACTCCGAGGCGCTGTCCCCCTTGGTGGAGGCGCTGTCGCTGACCGTGGCGCCGCCGGTGTTTGGGGACGGGTTGGCCGATTTGGATCGCTTTGAAC
>JAITQI010000025.1 GCA_031289065.1 Oscillospiraceae bacterium | reverse complement strand
TTTTTCGGCCTGTTGGCCCTGGTGTCGATCGCCCTGAAGTTCTGGCTGCGGCGGGGGAAAGCCCCTCGGCGCCTGTTCGATCTGGCCGCTTAGGCCTGGCGCGGAAAACGCGGCGGATTTTTATCGTCAACAAAAAACCGGGGGGCATCCCCTGGTTTTTTTGTCTTGTGTTGCGGAGGGGATAACTTTTCGATATAATGAATGAGGGATTCTTTCACGGGGTGACGGACTTGGTGACGACCCCAAGGGCGGGAAGGAGATGGGCGCGGTGAGACAGCAACCTCAGCGGCGGCCCCTTTTCCGCTTCCTGCTCATTCTCTGTCTGCTGGTCGTTCTCTTTTACAGCGCCTATCAGATCATTACCATTCAGGGGCGATACCAGGCCGAAGCCTCTCTGCACAGCGACTTGCTGTCCTTCAAGCCGACGGATACCCCCGTGACCGATCCGCCCCTGCCGGACGCCTCCGCCCGCCCCGCGTCGTCCCCCCGCCCCGTGTTCCACCCGGAGATCGCGGCGCTCAGGGCGCTCAACAGCGACGTGGTGGGCTGGATTACAGTGGAGGGCACCGCCATCGACTATCCCTTTGTCAAGGATCCGGACAACACCTTTTATCTGCACCGGGATATTTACAAAAACGAGGCCTATGCCGGCACCGTCTTCATGGACTACCGCTGCGAGGCGGATTTTTCCTCTTTCAACACCATTCTTTACGGCCATCACATGAAAAACGGGAGTATGTTCCACGATTTGAGCCTGTTCGCGGAGGACGACTTTTTCGCCGCGCATCGGACGGGAACCATCCTCCTGGAGGACAAGGACTACCGGCTGGAGGTGTTTGCCTGTCTGGTCATCCGCCCGGACGACCCGATGATCTACCGCGCCTCCGGTTGGGAGAACGTTCCCCAGGCGGACTATTTGGCCTATGTGCAGCGGCTCGCCGTCTCCTTCCGCGATCCCGGGCTGGTTTTGGGGGATCGCGTGGTCACTCTGTCCACCTGCGCGTATGTCTTCGAGGGCGCGCGCACGGTGGTTTTAGCCCGGTTGGTTGAGGATTGAGCGGGTTATTGGGGTTCTGTCTTTGGGACGACAAAAAAACCGGCGGGGAGGACTTTTCCCTTCCCGCCGGTCTTTGGGTTCTTTTCAGTTCAGATACTTGAGGGGGTTGACCGGGGTGCCGTTGACGCGAATCTCGAAGTGGCAGTGGGGGCCGGTGGAGTTGCCGGTGCTGCCCATTTTGGCGATGAGTTCACCCTTGGCCACCGCCTGCCCTTCGGAGACCAACAGCTTGCTGTTGTGTCCGTACAGGGTGGAGAGGGTGGAGCCGTGGCTGATGATGACGCAATAGCCGTATCCGCTGCGCCAGCCCGCGAAGGTGACGATACCGCCGTCGGCCGCCACGATGGAGGTTCCCACCGGCCCGGCCAGGTCGATGCCCGCGTGCAACCGGCCCCAACGGGTGCCGAAGCGGGAGGTGAGGGTGGCGTGGGTGGGCCACATGAAGACGCCGGTGGGCGCTTTGGGCGGACGCTTTTTGGTGCCCAGGGCGATGACTTCCTGCACCGGCTCGGTGACTGTCGCCCGGCCGGTCTCGGCGCGGGTATTCTCGACGCCGTTGAGGTAAATCACATCGGCGGTGACAAGGGCGACGCCGGGGGCCCCGGAGACACGCGTCCTGGTATCGCCCTCGTAGATGGTATCGTCGGTGACTGTTATGCTGTCATAGGGGATGCTCTCCTCGTACTGGATGCGCCGCCGGGCCTCCACCGAGAGGTAGGGGACGGAGGGATGGACAAGCAGCTTGTCCGACGCGTCGAGTTCCTCGGGAGAGACGCCACCGTTGAGGTCGCTGAGGGTTTCCACACTCAGGCCGTTGCGCTGGGCGACTTGGTCGAGGGTTTCCGTCTCCCCCACCTGGTCATAGCGCGCACCGCTGGCGACCGACAGCAGGGAGCCGATTTCGGGGGCGGAGCGCTCCAGCGCCGTGTCGGCCCATTGGGTACTGACCGTCACCTCCTGTACGAAGGCGGTGGCATAGGCCTCGCCGTCCATGTCGTAGGCTTGCAGCATACGGTTGAGGATGGCTTCCAGACCGACCCGGTCGGCGGTGGCGGCGACGGTCACGCCGTCCACTGTGAGGACGTCGAGTTTTTTGATGTCGGCCACCTGGGCGAAGAGCTGATCCTCCACCTCTTCCCGGTTGAACACCGAGTTGCGGTCGATGACCCGGTAGCGGTAGGTGACGTCGGGGGTGGGCACGTAGGTGTACCGCAGGATTTCGCTGGCGCGGGCCGAGACGTCGTCCACAGCCCGGTCGAATTCGGAGGCGGAGGACACGAAGCCGATGGACTCCCCGTCCAGGACGACCTCCAGCCCCAGGGTGTAGAAGGAGCTGAGGATACTGCCCACGCAGACCACCGAGAACAGACAGACCAAGGTCAACCGCCTGTACAGGCGGCGGCTCCACACCAGCCGGAAATCATGCCAGACGCGGCCGAACCGCCAAAACCCTTCGGCCAGAGCGTCGTGAGAGATCGAAAACACACCCGCCATCATGGCGGCGGCGGTGTACAGCCAGCGCCACAGCGCCGCTCCGGCGTCCCGGCGCACCGTATCCAGCGCGACGGCCGCCACGGCCAAGGGGCGCAGGACATATAGCAGGCGCTGCCGGGCGCTGGCGAGGCTCCACAGGGAGGCGCGGGCTATCCAAAGCCGTTTGGGGCCGCCTGTCGAGGCGCCGGTGTCCTGGCGGCCGACGTCGCCCCGGCCTCTGGTCAGTGGGAATGGGCCGTATTCCACGGCAACGATTTCCGGCCTGCGCACGCTCTCGGACATATTCCCACCTCCTTCGGCCTGTCGGTAAAATAGTTTACAGAAAAAACGAAACGGTTACATTTTGGTTACAAGCACTGTTGGGATAGCATCATTGCGCGCCCGCGTCAAGTCTTTTTTTCAAAGAACCTTGACGCGGAAGAAGACAGAGGACAGATACGGGAGACCTCTCCGTACCTGTCCTTTACTCTCTCCGTTTTCTGTCCTCTGTCTTCTGATTTTCTGTCTTCTGTTACGCCAGGTTGGACTTTCGTTTGAGCAGCCAGACGGCGGTGAAGAAGCAGGCGGCGGCCACGATCAGGTTGGCGGCGAGAGAGATCCAATCGACAAGAGCGTTGCTTATCATGGTGACTGTGACGTCGGCGCCGCCGCCGATCACGGTTACGTACTGCCCGGTGGCGTCAGGCACAAAGCTCACGCCCTGCTCTGAGATCATCAGATACCGGTTGGGGGTCAGGACGGGGAGGACGACGTTGGACAGCAGCGCGGACAGGCCGATGGGGATCACCGCGCCGACGATATACCCGACGACGCCCAGGCGGCGTCCGTTCACCGACACGCTGCCCATGGTCAGCAGGGTGTACAGCGTCAGGATGAGCATCAGCCCCTGCGTTTCCAGGGAGACGCCGAGCAGCACGAAGTCCCACGGCCGCTCCGCGATGGACTGGATCGGCTCGACGCTCCGCATCGTCAGCATCACATAGAGCACAACCGACAGGCAGATGGCGTTGAACCAGACCATGGCGGTGATCAGTTTGGAACCGAGGAGGGCCGAGGAGGTGACCGGCAGCGTCCGGGTCAGGTAGCCCTGCTGGGCGAAGAGTGATTTGTGAAACGCCTGGGCGACAAGGATAATACTGACAACGGCCACGACGATCAGCATCACGCTGGCCGAGATGCCCAAGATCATGTCGTCCCCCAGCAGGGGTGCCACCGCGCCAAGCGCCAGCAGTACCCCGATCAGGCCGAGGAAGGTACGGGCCCCGAAGCGGAAATCGTATTTGATCAGTTTACCTAACATGCGAACACCTCCCGGAACAGTTGGTCGATGGATTTGCCCTCTCGGGCCCGGATGTCCTCCGCGGGGCCGGCGAGCGCGATCTCGCCGTCTTTGAGGAAGATCACGTCGTCAAACAGCGCTTCCACGTCGCTGATGATGTGGGTGGATAGCAGGATGGAGGCCCCCTCGTGGAAGTTTTGCAGGATGGTGCGCATGATGAGGTCCCGGGCGGCGGGGTCCACGCCGGCGATGGGTTCGTCGAGAATGTACAGCTTGGGGCGGCGGCACATGACCAGGGCCAGCTGGAGTTTTTCCTTCATGCCCTTGGACAGGGCCTTGACCCGCTTTTCGGCGTCCACCTTCAGGCTGACCAGCATCTCGGCGGCCCGGGCGATGTCGAAGTCGTCGTAAAAGTCGGCGAAGTAGCGCAGGACATCCTTCACCTTCAGCCAGTCGGGCAGGCTCTCCCGGTCGGGCAAATAGGCTATCTCGCGCTTGGCCGCCAGGCCGGGGGGGTTGTCCCCGATGACCACGACGCCCTCGTAGTCGCTGGTGAGGCCGCAGATGATTTTGATCAGGGTGGTTTTGCCGCTGCCGTTGGGGCCGAGCAGCCCCACGATCCGGCCGGGGGCCACGTCAAAGGACACGCCGGATAGGGCCGCCACCTTGCCGTACCGCTTGTTCACTTGCCGCACTTGCAAAATCGGATTCATGGTGTGTCTTCCTCCTTTTTGTTTGTATGGGGTTCCAATGTCCGCTGGGTCAGGGCGAGGATGTCGCCGTCGGTAAAGTTCATGTCCCGCAGGGCTTCCACGTAGGTTTGCGCCGTGCGTTCGGACAGGGCGCGGCGCAGGATGTCCGCCTGGCTCCGGTCGGTGGTCACGAACCGGCCCGCCGTCCGCTCGGTGTAGAGCAGCCCCTCGCGTTCCAGGTCGGTCAGGGCGCGCTGCAGGGTGTTGAGGCTGACGCCCAGCGTCAGCGCCAGCTCCCGCACCGGCGTAACCCGTTCGCCGGGCAACAACGCGCCCCGGGCGATGTCCCGCTTGAAGCGATCTACAATCTGGGCGTAGATGGGGGAATCGTTTTGAAATTGGTAGCTCATAGGCAGCCTCCTTTCCGTTTGTGTCACTGTGTCGTTGTATTGCTCTCATGATACAATTGTACAACAAGCGTCCCCTTTTGTCAAGGGGGGATGAAAATTTTTATGTGCCCTCATATGGCGGGGCGGCGGGCGGGGCGTTCCCGCCTATTCCAGGCCGTAGCGCTTGAGAATGTTTTGCACCGACATGTTGGGGGTGCGGATGCAGCGGTTGAGGCGGTAGAGGCCCTCCGCGTCGCCGGGGACGAGTTGGTTGACGCCCTCGCTGCAGGAGAAGCTGGCGCGGAACCCAGCCTGTCTGAGAACCCGTTCCGATTCCACCGACATCAGGCCGAAAGGATAGACAAAGGTGGTGGGGCGGCACCCCATGGTCTCCTCAAGGGTGTCGGAGAGTCGGTTCAGATCGTCGAGGAGGGTTTCCCCGTAGTCCTCGGTATTTTCCCCCGGACGGCGCAGACAGCCCTGGCGTTTGGCCTGGGTGTGCATGTTGTAGGAATGGCTTTGGATTTCAAAGACGCCCTTTTCCGCCGTCTCCCGGATGGTATCCCAACTCAAATAGGAATAGTTGGGGTTTTGCGTCCCCTCGGCGGTGGATTTGTCGGTGAAGGCGCCCACCACGGCCAGCACCCCCTTCATGCCGTACTCCTCCAGCAGCGGTTGGGCGTAGTGGATGTTGTTGTAGTATCCGTCGTCAAATGTCAGCAGGATGGGTTTGTCGGGCAACGGGGTTCCCTCGTCGGCGAAGCGGATCAAGTCCGCCATGACAATGGTGTGCCAGCCGTTTTCGGACAGATATTTCAAGTCGGCCTCCAGCTGGGCGGGGGCGATGACATATTTGTTACTGCGGGCTTTCAAGATGCTGTGGTACATGATGAGCGGCACGGTCACCGAGGGAGGCGCGTCCCCGCCCCCAGTGTTTTGGTCGGGCGGCGGCGGTTCCTCGAAGGGGACGGCGCGGGTGTACTCCTTGGTCTCGGGGTCGCGCACCGTTTTGGACTTATTCTTTTGCAGCAGCTTGGTGATCTCGTACACGTCCACCCAGATTTCGTTGGCTCCCTCTTTTTGGGACTCGTCGAAAATAATTTGCAGACCCCAATGTAGGTGGCTTTGCTTGATGTTGTTGACATTTTCCTTGACGCTGTAGCCGGTGCGGCCCACATAGCCGATGACCGCGCCGGCGTATATGGTCTGTCCCTTTTCCAGGCCGGCGCTGTAGGGGCGGTTTTGGCGCATATGGGCATAGTAATAATACCGTTTGCCGTCCAGACTGCGGAGGCCTACCCGCCAGCCGCCGTACTGGTTCCAGCCCAATTCTTCCACGACGCCGGTCTCCACGGCGATGATGGGGGTGCCCACCTGGGCCATCATGTCGTGGCCCAAATGGAGGCGGTCGTAGCCGTAGGAACGGGACGCGCCGAAGTCGCTGTAATGGCTGAAGGGAAAGCCGGAGGCTATGGGCGAGAATGCTTTTAAGCCGTAACGCTCCTCCCAGGCTTCCTCGCCCGCCTCGTTTACCACCGCCACCCGGTATGGGCCCACCAGCCCGCCGAGCACGGCGTCATACGCCTCCCGATAGTAGGGGTAGAGATTCATTTCCGCGGTGAGGGTGTCTATGGCGGCTCCGCCCCGGAGGGCGTCGGCGACGGCGGCCAGGTCGCGGTCCCGGAACCGACCGAAATCCCCCCAATATTTGGCGGCCAGGTAGGACAGCAGCTCCACCCAGTCCAGGGCGGGGCCGTCCGCCGCGTGGGACTCTACGTCCAACTTGAGGGCCTTTTCCATCACCTCGCAGGGGACGCTGAAATCCACCCATTTGATCAGTTCCCCCGGATGCCACGCCGCCGGGAGGCTTTCCTCCGGTTGGGCCATCCCGCGGACGCCGCCCAGGGCAAAAAACAGCGTCAGGCACAGCGCCGCCGCGCAGGCCACCGCTGTCGCCCGCCGGGCGCGCCGGGTCAAGGTGACGGTTCGGATGAGCAAGACGGTTCCCCTCCTTTGTCTGTGGTGACACATCATTTTACGCGGAGAAGGGGCAAAACAGACTTTCATTTCTCGAGGGGGCGCAATCTTGCGTTTTTGGCCGTTTGCGGGAGAAAAACGGAGCGCTCCGGCGGCCTTGTGAAAATTTCGCCGAAAACCCTTGACAAGGGGGGGCGGCTGTGGTATAAACATAGGGCGCGTGTCTTTTTGTTTTGGCCCGCGCCGGCCCTCCGAACCCGCGAGGGCACATTCCAACACAAGGAGGCGCCCTCTTTTGAGTACATTCATGGCCAAGCCGGAAACCGTCACGCGGGTCTGGCATCTGCTGGACGCGGCCGGTATCTCCCTGGGGCACACGGCGGCCCAGGCGGCTGTCCTGCTTCGGGGGAAACACAAGCCCGAGTTCACGCCCCATGTTGACACCGGCGATTTCGTGGTGATTGTCAACGCCGAAAAGGCCGTCCTGACCGGCCGCAAGCTGGAGCAAAAGGTCTACCGCACCCACTCCGGGTACATCGGCGGCCTCAAGGAGACCAAGTACCGCCTGCTCATGCAGGACAGGCCTGAGTTCGCC
>JAITQI010000132.1 GCA_031289065.1 Oscillospiraceae bacterium | reverse complement strand
GCCGCGATTGCGGCGGGAACCCTTTTTTATGCGTCAGTTTGTGATGGCTTTTTCGGTCTCTTTGTCGAAGAGATGGATTCTCTTTGTGTCGAAGGCCACCTTGATTTGGTCGCCGGGTTTGGTGGTGGAGCGGGGCGAGACGCGGGCGGTGATGCTGCGATCCTCGCAGGTCATGTAGAGATAGGTTTCGGAACCCATCATTTCCACCACGTCCACGAGCATGTTGACCTGGGCGTCGGGGAACTGGGCCAGGAACATGTCTTCGTCGTGGAGGTTTTCCGGGCGGATGCCCATGATGACCTCACGACCCACGCAGGCCAGCACTTCCGGCTTGCGGCCCTTTTCTTTGGGCAGGGCGATTTCGGACTGGCCGAAGTGGAGATAGGTGACGCCGCCGCGGTCGATGACCTGGGCGTCGATAAAGTTCATCTGCGGGGAACCGATGAAGCCCGCGACGAAACGGTTGACCGGGGTTTCATACAGCTCCTGGGGCGGGGCGATCTGCTGGACAAAGCCGTTTTCCATAACCACGATGCGGGTGCCCATGGTCATGGCTTCCACCTGGTCATGGGTGACGTAGATGAAGGTGGTGGCCAGGCGCTGATGGAGTTTGGTCAGCTCGGTGCGCATCTGGGCGCGGAGTTTGGCGTCGAGGTTGGACAGGGGCTCGTCGAGGAGGAAGACCTTCGGATTGCGCACGATGGCGCGGCCCAGGGCGACGCGCTGCCGCTGGCCGCCGGACAGCGCCTTGGGCTTGCGGTCGAGCAGATGCTCGATCTCCAGGACGCGGGCGGCTTCTTCCACCCGAGCGCGGATCTCATCCTTGGGCGTCTTGCGCAGTTTCAGGCCGAAGGCCATGTTGTCGAAGACGGTCATGTGCGGATATAGGGCGTAGTTCTGGAACACCATCGCGATGTCGCGATCCTTCGGGGGGGTGTCATTGACCAAATCCTGGTCTATGTACAGTTCCCCTTCGCTGATCTCCTCCAGGCCCGCGATCATGCGCAGGGTGGTGGATTTTCCGCACCCGGAAGGGCCGACCAGGATAATGAACTCCTTGTCGGCAATGTCAAGCGCGAAATCGGATACAGCCGTCACGCCGCCGGGATACCGTTTGTAGATACCTTTCAAAGTTACGCTGGACATAGCATACCCCCACAATTCTTTTACGAAAACAAACTGTCAAATCGGCAGCGCATACTGACACCACCGCCACACTGTATCTTACAGTCCTACTATATCACAAAAATATGCGCCCCGTATATACCTTTTATTCACAAAGGTTGTTTGCGTTCTTTGTACAATTTGCATGTGTTTTGTCCATAAACAGCTTAGCGGAGACCGTCCAGGGCGGCCCGTTCCGCCTCGGAGAGGGGCCGCCATTCCCCCGGTCGCAAGGTCTCGTCCAAGCGCAAAGCGCCGTGGGACAGCCGTTTTAAGGCGAGAACCGTATGGCCCCGGGCGGCGAACATGCGCTTGATTTGGTGATATTTCCCTTCGCAGAGCGTCACCTGGGCGGTTTTCCCCTCTTCGCCGGGAATTTGACATAATTCCGCCGACAGGCAGACCTCCCCGCCGGGCAGCGTCATCCCGGCGGCAAAGGCCTCCGCGTCCGCCGGGCTCAGGGGGCCGTCCACCTCGACCCGGTAGACGCGGGGGACGCGCCGCCCGGGGGCGGTGATCCGGTGGGCCAGCGCTCCGTCGTTGGTCAGCACCAGCAGGCCGGTGGCGTCCTTGTCCAGCCGCCCGGCCGGGAACAGGCCCCGCCGCCGGTAAGGGGGCGGCAACAGGTCGATGACGGTGGGCTCCCGGGGGTCCTCGGTGGCCGACACCACCCCGGCCGGTTTGTGCATCATCAGGTAGTCGTGGGCCCGATAGCCGATCTCTTGGCCGTCCATCAGCACCGCGCAGGCGGACGGGTCCACCTTGCGGGCCGGGTCGCTCACCGGGTCGCCGTCCACCCGCACCCGCCCTGTTCGGATGGCCTGGCGCACCTCGTTACGGGTGCCCCAACCGGCGTCGGCGAGCATTTTATCCAGACGAAGCATCCAGCCCCTCCCCTTCCCGGCGCGTCCACTCATCCCGCGTCAGCGCGTATTGATACAGCGAACGGCCTCGGCCTTCGCCAGCGGTTGGTTCCTCCTGGGATTCACAGCGGAAGCCCGCCTTGCCCAGGACGCGGGCGGAGGCGGCGTTTTCGGCGAAGCGGCGAGCCGTGACGCGGCGCACACCCATGGTTTCAAAGGCGTAGGCCAGCGCCGCGCCCAGGGCCTCGGTGGCGTAGCCGGATCCCCAGCAGTCCCGGGCGAAGCAATAACCCGCCGAGACCTGTTTTTCTCCCTCTTCCGCCGCCGGGTTGAGTACGACCGCGCCGATGACCCGGCCGTCGCCAAGCCGCTCCGCCGCCCACAGGGTGAACCCGCCCTTCCGGTAGGCGTCGGCAAACCGCGCCAACCGCGCCCGCACCGCCGCCCCGTCCGGGTCCGCCGTCATATAGAGATACCGGCAGACCTCCGGATCGGTGTAAAAGACGGCGGCGTCCCGCCAGTCGTCAGGCGTAAAGGGCCGCAGGCGCAGCCGGGGTGTGGGCAGGATGGGCGGGCCGGGTTGTCCGTCCGGAAGCTGGGTCATGGGACTTCTCCTTTTGATCCGCCGGGGGCACGCCGGGCCCTCCGACGGCTTTTCCAAGATGTTTGTACTATTTCCCCTCCGCTGTCCATAGTATGTATTGCGTCTCTATCGCCGCCGCCAGAGATCAAATCGGAGGGGTCGTTCATGTTCATTTTCACTGCCAAGCTGACCAAAAAGAAGCTCATTGCCGCCGCCGTCGCGGGGGGCCTGCTGCTGTGCGGCCTGATCCTGCTGGTATCCAACCTGGGCGGCGGGAGGCGGGACGAGGCCGCCGTCGCCCCTGTCACCAAGGGCATCAAGACCAACGACGACCGCCTGGCCTATCTGTCCGCCCTGGGCTGGAAGACCAGCGAAAAGGAAACCGAGGCCCAAGAGGTGCTCATTCCGGAGGCATTCAACGACGTGATGAACGTCTACAACGAACTGCAGCGCGCCCAGGGTTTTGACCTGCTCAAATACAAGGGCAAGCGGGTCATGCGCTACACCTATGAGATTTCCAATCACAGCGGCGGGCCCCAGCCGGTGTACGCCGAACTGCTGGTGTACAAAAACCAAATCATCGGCGGCGACATACACAACACCGCGCCGGACGGCTTCATTCAGGGGCTGACCGCCCGGAACGCCTGCGCCTGCCCGCCGGACGCGACCGCCTGCCTGCCCGGCTGCACCTGCACGACCTGTCAGCACGACGGGGACGCGGTCGGTTCCGCCGGTACGGACGGGTCAGACGGCGATGAAATCACGGCGGGGGAACCGGGGGAAACCGACGGAGAAATCCCTGTCGGGGATGGCGGCCCGGGGCTTGACGACGCCTTCGACGAACAGACGGTATACGAAGACGACACGCCGTCCGGCGGTCTGCCCGAGGAACCGACGGCCGCGCCCATCGAACCCAGGTAACCCGCCGCCGATTGGCCTCCGGAGCGCGAGCCGGAGGGGGGGTGCCACCCCTTCGGCTCGCCGTTTTCTGTCCCCCGATTTCGGCTTGTGTATATTTGTATATTCCCTGTCCCTCCCGGTCATAATAGAGTTGCGGGCCAAAACCGTACATCTCTAATTATGTACCAAAAACACATGGAGGGAACTTGGATGAAGAAAAACCAACCGAAACGTTTATGGGAACTGTTCGCGGGCAAGGGCTTTTACGCCATTGTGCTGGTATGCG
>JAITQI010000124.1 GCA_031289065.1 Oscillospiraceae bacterium | reverse complement strand
CTGCGTCCTCCATGTGGACCTGCCCCCCGACCAGTGCGACGTCAACGTCCACCCCGCCAAGAGTGAAATCAAGTTCGCCCGGGACAGGGCCGTCTTCGACGCGGTGTACTTCGCGGTCAAAAACGCCCTGGGAACATTGGACAGGCCCGCCTGGAGCCAACCCGCCGCCCCCGCCCCCCGGGAGGCCGTCCACGCCACCGCCCGCCCCCCTCCGGACGCCTTTTCCGAAATGTCCGCCGCCGATTTCCGCCTCACCTTGGGGGGCAAAACCCAGGCGGCCACCCAGCTGCACATCCCCCAAACCCCCGCCTCCTCAACGCCCGACGCGCCCTCCCGTTTCGCCGCCTACTCCGAACTGTCCGGCGAAAACGACGCCCCCGTGCGGGAAGCCGTGCTGGCATACCGGGCGGAGGACAGGGGACAGGGGACAGAGGACAGAGCGGGGGAGGGGAGCGCGGGGAGCGCCGCCCCGCCGATGGCGTGGCGGTACATCGGCGAGGCCCTGGGGGGCTACCTGCTGGCCGAACTGCCCGACGGCCTGGCCCTCATCGACAAACACGCCGCCCACGAGCGGATCATTTTCAACCGCCTCAAAGCCGAATGGCAGCGCCCCATGGCCCAGCTGCTCCTGTCGCCCCTCACCGTGCTCCTGCCCGCCGTGGAGGCCCAATCCCTCCTGGCCCGGGCCGACTGGCTGGCCGGGATGGGCTTTGCCCTGGAGGAATTCGGCGGCGGCGCGCTGGCCGTCCGGGAGGCCCCCGCCGACGTGGACGCGGAGGACATCCCCGCCCTGCTGGGGGAGCTGGCCGCCCGCCTCCGGGAGGGCCGCCGGGACCCCGCCCCCCGCCTCACCGACGACCTGCTGCACCTGGTGGCCTGCAAGGCGGCGGTCAAGCTGGGCCGCGCCTCCCACCCCGCCGAGGCCCAAGCCTTGGTCCAACAGGTGCTCTCCGACCCGGAACTGCGCCACTGCCCCCACGGCCGCCCGGTCTGTGTGGTCATCCCCCGCCGGGAACTGGAAAAGCAGTTCCGCCGCTGAACGAATGAGGAAGAACGAAACGCGCCCCCCCGACCGTCGGCTGCTCTGCGTCGTCGGCCCCACCGCCACGGGCAAGACCGCCCTGGCCGTCGCCCTGGCCAAACGCCTCAACGGCGAGGTGGTCTCCTGCGACTCCATGCAGGTCTACCGGGGCATGGACATCGGCACCGCCAAGCCCACCCTCGCCGAAAGAGACGGGGTGCCCCACCACATGCTCGACGTGGCCGACCCCTGGGAAGCGTACTCCGCCGCCCGTTACGCCCGCGAGGCCGGGGAGGCCGTGGAAAACATCCTCGCCCGGGGGCGGCTGCCCATCCTGGCCGGGGGCACGGGGCTGTACCTCCGCGCCCTCACCGAGGGGCTGCACGACATCCCCGCCGACCCGGCGGTGCGCGCCGGTTGGGAGGCCCTGCTGGCCCAGCAGGGCCCGGCGGCGCTGTACGAAGCCCTGACCGAACGGGACCCGGACGCCGCCGCCCGCATAGCCCCCAACGACAGCCGCCGGACGCTCCGGGCCCTGGAGATCATCACCCTCTCCGGCCGCCCCCTGGCCGCCGCCCGCGCCGAAAGGGAGAACAGCCCGCCCCGGTATCAAGTCCTGGCCCTGGGTCTGACCATGGAACGCGCCGCCCTCTATGCCCGGGCGGAGGCCCGGGTGGACGACATGCTGGCCCGGGGTCTACTGGAAGAGGTCAAAGCCCTCCGCTTGCGCCTCCCCCCCGGCTGCACGGCCATGCAGGCCATCGGCTACAAGGAGTTTGGCCTCTACCTGGACGGCGGATGCGCCCTTCCCGAGGCCGCCGCCGACCTCAAACAGGCCACCCGGCGCTACGCCAAGCGCCAGCTGACCTGGTTCACCCGCCAAACCGACGCCCGCTGGCTGGACGCCCTCTCCGGCGACCTCCCCGAACAGGCCCTCCAATGGTGGGCCGAGCAAAAATAAAAATTTCCGCCCCTCGACCGAAAACGCGGGAAATTTGGTTTGCAATGCGTTATGCTTCCGGATATAATACAGAAAGGGAAATCGTCCGGCGGGCGCAGACAGGATAACCGGCGGTTTCCCGGGAAGAAAAGGGGATGTGAGTATGCAGCGCACGTCAAACTATCAGGATCTGTTCCTCAATCAACTGCGCCACGACCACCAGCTGGTCACCGTCTTTTTGGTCAACGGGTTTCAGATCAAGGGCGTGGTGCGCGGGTTCGACGACTTCACGGTGGTCGTCGAGGCCGAGGGACGCCAGCAGCTGATCTACAAGCACGCCATTTCCACCCTGATTCCCAGCCGACCGGTGCCCCTCCCCCAGGAAGAACCCAAACCGGCCGCCCAGGCGTAATACACCCGATCGCCCCCATCTCGCAAACGGGGAAGGGGAGAGGGGCGTTTTTTCCGAGTCTTCCCCAAAAACGCGCCGCAAGGGAGGGAAAACGATGAAAAAGCAAGGCGTCGCGCTGACGCGGTTTATCTTTCTGATCCTGTTCGCCTTTGTCATGGCCTTCATGGGCTACCATGTGGTGGAGGCGCTGATCTCCTCCGTCGAGACGGTGGACGCCGTGCTGTACACCGCCGAGCGAACCGTGACCCTCAACGGCTACTTCGTCCGCGACGAGCTGGTGCTGCCCCAGCCGGACAGCATCTGGGAGGCCCAAGCCCTGTCCGGCCAGCGTCTGGCCAAGGGCGACCCGCTGGCGCTGACCTACCAGGACACAAAAACCCAGGAGGAAAACGCCGAGGCCAAAGCCCTGGAGGCCCGCATTGAGCAGCTCAAGCTCATCAACCGCCACTCCGCCGACATGGTCAGCGTGGCCGACATCGACGGCCTGATCGCCGCCAACGTGCTGGCCATCGCCGCCGCCCGGGAGAGCGGGGACCTGTCCTCCCTGTCCGACAGCGGCGTGACCCTCCGCTCCCTGCTGTACAAGCGCTCCTACACCTACGAGAACGGCGCCGACGTGAACATCCTGCTGGGCGCGCTGACCGAGCAGCTGGCGCGGATGCGCGCCCAGATGGGCGGTGCCTTGGGTCAAATTTCCGCCCCCGAGGCGGGCACCTTCGGCGACAAGCTGGACGGCTTTGAAGGCCTGCTGACCCTCTCCGGGATGGACACCATGCCCCTGGCCGACTTTTTGGCCCTCACCCGAACCGATCCCGCCGCCCCCCCCGCCGCCCTGGGCAAACTCTCCATAGGCTTTGTCTGGCGGTACGCGGCGGTGGTCAGCGAGGACGACGCCAAGGTCTTCACTGTGGACAAAAGCGTGTCCTTTCGGGTGGACAAGTCCTCCGGACGGACGGTGTCGGCCCGGGTGACCCGGGTGACCCCCGTGGAGGACGGCCACTGTCTGCTGGTCCTCGAGGGCAATGTGGATATGGCCTATTTCTCCCAGCTGCGCCGCGCCCAGGCCGATGTGGTGCAAGAGATTCAGACCGGCATCCGCGTCCCCCGGGAGGCGGTGACCCTGGACGCCGACGGCAACCCCGGCGTCTTCTGCCTGGTTCACAATCAGGCGGTCTTCAAGCCGGTGGAGATCGTGCTGGAAAAGGAAAATTACTTCCTGATGAAATATGTCCCCCCGGCCCCGGAAGACGCCCTCTCCAACACGCCGGACAAGCTCCTCCCCGGCGACGAGGTCATCGTCAGCGGCCGGGACATATACGACGGCAAGATCATCCAGGAGTAAGGGGAGAGCGCCTATGTCAACCATAGAGGAGCGGGTGGCCGACATCCGCCGCCGCGTCGCCCAGGCCGCCGACGAAGCGGGGCTGTCCGCCCCAGTGACCCTGGTGGCCGCCGCCAAAACCGCCGACGCCGCCCGGGTGCGGGAGGCCGTGCGGGCCGGGGTGGACGCGGTGGGGGAAAACCGCGTCCAGGAGATGTGCGAAAAAGACGCCCAGAGCGCCTACGAAGGCGTCCCCCTGCACTTCATCGGCCGCCTCCAAACCAACAAGGTAAATAAGGTCGTCGGCCGGGCGGCCCTCATCCATTCGGTGGACACCCTCGGCCTGGCCGACGCCGTTGAGCGCTGCGCCCGGAGCCTTGGGATCGTCCAGTCGGTGCTCGTCCAGGTGAACATCGCCGGAGAGGCCTCAAAGGGCGGTTTTGCCCCCGTGGCTCTTGTGGATGCCCTAAAAACCATGTCAGCCTTGGGGCACATACGGGTGGAGGGCCTCATGTGCATCCCGCCCCCCCTTCGGTCGAAGGACGATACACAATATTTTGTGGATATGAGGCAACTACATATTGACATTTCTCGCAAAAGGATACATAATATCCGTATGGATTTCCTTTCGATGGGGATGAGCGATGATTTCGAGCAGGCCGTGCGCGCCGGCGCGAACATCATCCGTGTTGGGTCGGCGCTGTTTGGCCCAAGAAGCTGACAGCCCCGGAAAACACGGCGATCGCATATGAATTTAGTAGGAGGACGCTTAAACCATGGGACTTTTTGACGAACTGAAAAGATTGGCCAGACCGTACCAGGACGACGAGGATGACGTGGAAGATTTTATCCCCCGCCGGGAATCGACCGTCCCGGTGAACAGTGAGAGCCGGGACAAGGTGATCAACATCCACACCACCACCCAGCTCCAGGTGGTTCTGGTCAAGCCGGAGCGGTTTGACGCCGCCCCCGAGGTGGCCGACCATCTGCGCGAAAAGCGCACGGTGGTGCTCAACCTCGAGTCGGCCAACAAGGAGATCGCCCGCCGGTTGGTGGACTTTCTGTCCGGCGTGGCCTACGCCCTGGACGGCAAAATCAAGCGGGTGGCCAACAGTACATACATCATCACCCCCTTGAACGTGGACATCCTGGGCGACCTCATCGACGAGCTGGAAAACAACGGCCTCTACTTCTAAAGAGCCGCTTGGGGGGCAAGCCCCATACAAAAAGAGAGGCGCAAGCCTCTCGGGGAGAAGACAGCGCCTTCCCCTTGAGCGATTTGGCGGTCGTGCACGCCAAATCTGTCGCCTGCGGGCGGGTGATTGAACGCGGAAAGAGGGCCCGCCGCCCCCGTTTCACACGTTTTCCCCGTCCGCATGATTTCGTTTTCCTATGGGTCTTTCTGTTTGGAGGCGAACGCGGGGGCGCGCCATAGGCGTCCCCGGCGTTTCAGAGATAAGAAGTTGGAAGAAGGTGCGGGAATCGTGCTTACGCCCCAAGAAGTTCAGGACAAAAAGTTTGAAAAGGCGGTCTTCGGCGGCTACGACATGGGCGGCGTGGATGACTTTCTGGAGCAGCTCACCGAGGACTACGCGGCGCTCTTCAAGGAAAACGCCGTCCTCAAAAGCAAGCTGAAGGTGCTCGTTGACACCGTGGAGGAATACCGC
>JAITQI010000040.1 GCA_031289065.1 Oscillospiraceae bacterium | reverse complement strand
ATAACGGGACATATTGACACCTCTTTCGTTTGAGTGTGCGCGCTTAGATCAGGTGGGCCGCCAGCACCAAGCCGCCGAAGACGATGGAAACCATGCTCAGCAATTTGATGAGAATGTTGATGGACGGGCCGGAGGTGTCCTTGAAGGGGTCGCCCACCGTGTCGCCCACGACGGCGGCCTTGTGAGCCTCGGAGCCTTTGCCGCCCAGCGCGCCGCCTTCGATGTACTTCTTGGCGTTGTCCCACGCGCCGCCGGAGTTGGCCATCATAATGGCCAGCACGAAGCCGGTCACCAGCGCCCCGGCCAGCAGACCGACCACGCCGTTCGGGCCGAGGAGCAGGCCCACCGCGATGGGGGCGATGATGGCCATGAGGGCGGGGGCGATCATCTCCCGCTGGGCGCTGCGGGTGCAGATGTCCACGCAGGTGGCGTAATCGGCTTCCACGCCGGGCTCGCCCTTGAGCAGGCCCTTGATCTCCTTGAACTGCCGCCGCACTTCCACGACGATCTTCTGCGCGGCGCGGCCCACGGCCTCCATGGTCATGGCCGCGAACACGAAGGGCAGCATACCGCCGATGAACAGGCCCACCAGGACGGCGGGGTTGGTGATGCTCAGGTTGAACTGGAAGGTGGACTTGGTTTTTTCCACCAGGTTGGTGATTTCGTCGGTGTAGGAGGCGATCAGGGCCAGGGCGGTGAGGGCGGCCGAGCCGATGGCGAAGCCCTTGCCGGTGGCGGCGGTGGTGTTGCCCAGGCTGTCCAGCGCGTCGGTGCGCTCGCGGACATGCTCGCCCAGGCCGCTCATTTCGGCGATGCCCCCGGCGTTGTCGGCCACCGGGCCGTAAGCGTCGGTCGCCAGCGTGATCCCCAGCGTGGCCAACATGCCCACCGCCGAGATGCCGATGCCGTACAGGCCCTGGTTGAAGCCGACGAGCTGCCCGCCCTCGATGGCGAAGGAGCCGCCCGAGGCCAGATAGCTGGCGATAACAGAGACGCCCACGATGATCACCGGGATGGCGGTGGAGCGCATTCCCAGCGCGATGCCGCCGATGATGGTGGTGGCCGGGCCGGTGGCGGTGGTGCCCGCCAGCTTTTGGGTGGGCTTGTAGGTGTCAGACGTGAAATATTCGGTAAAGAAGCCGATCAGCACCCCGGCCAGCAGACCGGACAGCACGGCGAAATAGGCCCCGTCGTGATAGACGGTCACGCCGTTTTCGGTGGTGGCCAGGGCGAAGTGGATGATGGGATAGGCCAGCACGGCGATGAGACCGGCGGCGATATAGGTGCCCTTGCGCAGGGCGGCCAGCAGAACCTTTTGGCTGGCCTGTTCCCCGGATTTGATGAAGAAGGTGCCGATGATGGAGGAGACCATGCCGATGCCCGCCATGAGCATGGGCACGATGGCCCCTTGGAAGCCGAACCCGGCGGCCACGGCCAGCGCCATGGTGGCCACAACGGAGCCCACATAGGACTCGTACAGGTCGGCGCCCATGCCGGCCACGTCGCCCACGTTGTCGCCCACGTTGTCGGCGATGACGGCGGGGTTGCGGGGATCGTCCTCGGGGATGCCGGCTTCCACTTTGCCCACCAGGTCGGCGCCGACGTCGGCCGCCTTGGTGAAGATGCCGCCGCCCACCCGGGCGAACAGCGCCATGGAGGAAGCGCCCATGCCGAAGGTCAGCATGGCCGAGGAGATGGCGTGGATCTGGGCGTCGCCGGACAGGCCGGTCATGAACACGTACTTGAGCAGCAGATACCAGATCGACAGGTCAAACAGCCCCAAGCCGACCACGACAAAGCCCATGACGGCCCCCGCCGAGAAGGCGATGCGCAGGCCCTTGTTGAGGCTTTCGTTGGCCGCCCAAGCGGTGCGGGCGTTGGCGGCGGTGGCGATCTTCATGCCGATGAAGCCGGACAGACCGGAAAAGAAGCCGCCGGTGATAAAGGCGAAGGGGACATAGGGGTTGAGCAGGGCGCTGTCGCCGCCGCCCACCAGGGACAGAACGAGCAGCACGGCGAACATGGCGATGAAAAACAGCGCCACGCCCTTGTACTGCCGTCTCAGAAACGCGTTGGCTCCCTTGCGGATGGAACCGGAAATGCGGATCATGGTCTCGTTGCCCTCGGGGGCGCGCATGACGACGCGGGACAGGTAAAGGGCGTACAGCAGCGCGAGGATGGCGCAGATCGGGACGATGATTTCCGCGAGCCGGACAATGGTGGTCGGATCCATTTCAGATCGCCTCTTCCCATACGTAATTTCACGAGGTTCTCCTGACCTCGCGATTCTAACCCATGTTATAGTACATGATGTGAAGCCAAAATACAAATACTTTTTTACAGGGACAGGGATTTTTTTGCGAAGAGCAACCCCTTTGTCCCCCTTCTTAGCCCTTCATCCGCTGTTTCATCCGCTGGTCGTGGGACAGAACGCGCTTGCGCAGGCGGAGGGATTTGGGCGTGACTTCCAGGAGCTCGTCGTCGGCCAGGAATTCCAGGCACTGCTCCAAGCTCATTTGCCGGGGGGGCGTGAGCCGCAGGGACTCGTCGCTGCCCGAGGCCCGCATATTGGTCAATTGCTTGCGTTTGCAGATGTTGACCGCCATGTCCTCGTTTTTGGCGGCCTGGCCCACCACCATCCCGGCGTAGACCGGGACGCCGGGGCCGATGAACAGCGCCCCCCGGTCCTGGGCGTTAAACAGCCCGTAGGCCACCGCCTCCCCGGTCTCATAGGCCACCAGCGATCCGCCGGAGCGGCGGCCGATGTCCCCCTTGAGGGGCTGATAGCCGTGGAAGACGGCGCTCATGATCCCCTCGCCCCGGGTGTCGGTGAGAAATTCGTTGCGGTAACCGAACAGACCCCGGGAGGGCACCAGGAAGGTCAGGCGCATCCGGGAGCCCACCGGGTGCAGGGACAGCAGTTCGGCCCGGCGGGAGCTCAGCTTCTCGATGACCGCGCCCACCGCCGATTCGGGCAGGTCGGCCACCAGCTCCTCCACCGGCTCGCAGGTCGCCCCGTCGATGGTGCGGTACAGCACCCGGGGGGTGGACACCTGGAACTCGTACCCCTCCCGGCGCATGGTCTCAATGAGGATGGACAGATGCATTTCCCCCCGCCCGGCCACCCGGAAGGCCTCGGTGGACTCGGTGTCGCTCACCTGGAGGGAGACGTCCCGCAGCAGCTCCCGGTACAGTCGATCCCGCAGGTTGCGGGTGGGGAGGTATTTGCCCTCCTTACCGGCGAAGGGGCTGTCGGTGACGCGGTAGGGCCGTTCAATGGTGGGCTGGGAAATCGGGGCGAAGGGCCGGGGTTCGGGGAACGCCGGGTCGCAGATGGTTTGGCCGATGGTGATGTCCGGGATACCCGCCACAGCGGCGATCTCCCCGGCGGACACCTCGGCGGCGGGATCCCGCCGCAGCCCCTCGAACACAAACAGCGCCGCCACCCGGCCCTTGGCCACCGTCGCCCCGCCGTTGGGCGTGGGCTGCCCGTCCGTCGTCCGCTGTTCGCTGTCCACCGTCACGGCCACGTCCTGGCCCACCAGCAGACGGCCCCGTTCCACCCGGCCGATGCCCACCCGGCCCACATACTCGTTGTAGTCGATGGAGGACACCAGCATTTGCAGGGGCCCCTCCGGGTCGCCGGGGGGCGGGGGAACATGGGAGAGGATGATGTCAAACAGGGGGGTCAGGCTCTCCCCGGCGTCGTCGGGGGTGAGGGAGGCCAGGCCCTGCCGGGCCGAACAAAACAGGGTGGGCGCGTCGAGCTGTTCCCCGGCAGCGTCCAAATCCATCAGCAGCTCCAGCACCTCGTCGATGACCTCATAGACCCGGGCGTCCGGCCGGTCCACCTTGTTGATGACGATGATCAGCCGATGGCCCAGCGCCAGGGCCTTTTCCAGCACAAAGCGGGTCTGGGGCATGGGCCCCTCGGCGGCGTCCACCAGCAGCAGAACGCCGGACACCATTTTCAGGATGCGCTCCACCTCCCCGCCGAAATCGGCGTGGCCGGGGGTGTCCACGATGTTGATCTTGTGGCCCTTGTAGTTGACGGCGGTGTTTTTGGCCAGGATGGTGATGCCCCGTTCCCGCTCCAGGTCGCCCGAGTCCATGACCCGCTCCTGGACGGCCTGGTTTTCCCGGAAAACCCCCGCCTGCCGGAGCATTTGATCCACCAGCGTGGTCTTGCCGTGGTCAACGTGGGCGATGATGGCGATGTTGCGCAGCTTGTCCCTGTCAATCATACGGATTCCCCTAAACAAAAAAATTCCCATGCAAACGAAAAGCCCGCGTTCTGCGGGCTGTAATACTGTTCCCCGCGTAAAGACAGGGGATTCGTATTAGATGGCACGCTCATACAAAAACAGACGCATGTCCTGGAAGCCGACCGAAAACAGGAAACCGTCCGTCGGCTTGGCGGGGGGCGGGTCATGGCGGCCGCCCTCTTGCAGATATAGTATACGCCGGTTCGGGTCGTTTTTCAAGGGAAAATGACAGGCAAGCAATAGACCTGTTTTTCGGCGTTGCGCCAAAAAACAGGTCTATAGAAGCTGTCTTGCGCATACAAAACAGATGCACATCCTCAACCGTTACGGCGGCAGTGGCTTCCAAGGTCCTTCCACACGCTCGACTTTAGTATACGCCGGTTCGGCGTGTTTTTCAAGGGTTGCGGGTAGGATATTTGATGTGTTATCGTACCGTCAGCGGTTTGCCAAATTCATCCGCTGTGTCCACGCCACCCCGCCTTTGAACCTCACCGCAATCATATCGCCGTTCACCACCCGGACGCATTCCAGCACCCGCCGTGCGAGGGCGTCGTCATATTGCGTCAGGTCAAACGCCGCGCTGTCGAGTAGGGCGGTCAGTTCATCCAGCCTGGCGTTGTTGTTTTGCGTGGCGGTCTGTTTTTGTGCGTGGGCGTCCAGCAGGGCTTTCAGCGCGGCCTTTTCCTCGGCGAGCGCCCGAAATTTTTCCTCAAAGAAGACGGCATTGGTCGGCGTTTTGCCGATCAGCCCGACCAAGTCGAGCGTCAGGCGGTCGAATCGTTCGCCGGTGTCGTCCAGGGCACACAGGAGGCTCTCCCGCAGGGCCGAGGTCAATTCCTCTCGGGCAGCGGTCGCTTAGCCTTATCATTTCTTTTCTCCTTTTGCCTCCTTGATTGCTTGCTTCAAAGCCATATGCCACGCTTCCATGTTGTCGTAACCAACTTTAATCGCGTATTCTTCGTTGTAAGGGGGCCAATGATTTCCGGTGAGGTCAAAATAACTATGCAAATCTTTCATGGTTTCTCGGTAGTTATCACGTCCATATTTAATATTATCATTTCTTAAATACACAGTTAAACACCTCCGAACAATTCTTTGATGGCTCCTATCACACCTGATAACAAGTCATTGTATTTACCCAAACTCTTTCCAGAAGAAAGCAGAGAAGAAAGATTAGCAAAAATTTCTTTTGACACACTTTCACTATTCCAAATGGTTCATGGCGGCGAGAATCGCGTCGTGCAGGGCGTCCTCCGGGAGGGTCGGCGAGTGTTTGCGGTAGCTTGTCCCGTGTTCCAACCGGCTGATGCAGCGCCAGATCACTTTTTTTGTCCCGCCCCGCGCCCTGTTGCCACGAAAACCCATTCGGGCATCTTGTTTTGTACGCGGGCGCGAATTTCATGGGACGGCATCTCTACAATTTCGGCAGACGGTTCAGGGGGGCAACCTCTGCCACGGATAGGACAGGGGAGATCGTCGGTGGTTCTGTCG
>JAITQI010000139.1 GCA_031289065.1 Oscillospiraceae bacterium | reverse complement strand
CCGCGGTTTGCCTGCCCCCTGGTCTCTGTTTGGCCTTTTTATATGTTCACCCGCCGCCAGAACGACGGGGCGCACAGCAGGAGGAAGGGGTAAATTTCCAGGCGGCCCAGGATCATGCAGGCCGAGAGGGTGAGCTTGCTCAGGACGCTGAAGTCGGCGTAACTGCCCATGGGGCCGACCACGCCGAGGCCGGGGCCGATGTTGCTGACCGAAGCCAGCACCGCCGAGGCCGAAGAGAGAAGGTCCTTACCGTCCAGGGCGACGATGAACCCGGCCAGGGCGAGGATGGCGACATAGAGGAAAAAGTAGATCATGACCCCGGATAGGGTCTCCTCCTCCACGATTTTGCCGCCCAGGGTGACCGTTTTGATGGCCCGGGGGTGCAGCAGCCGGGCCACCTCTCGCCGGGCGATTTTGACCAGGAGCAGGAAGCGGACGCATTTGAGCCCCCCGGCGGTGGAACCGGCGCTGCCGCCCAAAAACATCAGCAGCAGCAAAACGCATTGACTGAACACCGGCCAGAGGTCAAAGTTGGCGGTGGCGTACCCGGTGGTGGTGATGATGGAGCCCACCTGAAAGAAGGACTCCCGCAGGGTGACGCCGAAGGATTGGGACACGCCCACCCCCGTCCTGTCCACAAAGATCAGCAGGGTGGCGGCGGCCACGACGATGAGATAAAAGCGCAGTTCCTCGTCCCGGAGAACCAGCTTCCATTTTCGCCCCCGGAGCATGTGGTACAGGGTGAAGTTGACGCCGCACAAAACCATGAACACGGCGATGACAATCTCGACATAGGCGCTGCCGAAGGCGCCCACGCTCAGGTCGCGGCTGGAAAAGCCGCCGGTGCTGGCCGTGCCGAAGGCGTGGATGAGGGCGTCGTACAGATCCATGCCGCCCAGCAACAGCAGCAAGGTGACCGCGACGGTCATGCCCAGGTAGATCATGTACAGGATTTTGGCCACCTGCCGGAGCTTGGGAACGAATTTGTCGGTGGAGGGGCCGGTGCTTTCGGCCTTCATGATGTGCAGGGCGCTGGCCCGGTTGGACAGCAGGGCCAGCATGAGCACCAGGAAGCCCAAGCCCCCCATCCAGTGGGTGAAGGCGCGCCAGAACAGGACGCCCCGGGGCAGGCTTTCCACCGAGCGCAGGATGCTGGCCCCGGTGGTGCTGAAGCCGGACACCGACTCGAACAGGGCGTCGACCACCGAGGGGATGGCCCCGCTCAGGACAAAGGGCAGCGCCCCCATGAAGGAGACCAGCAGCCACCCGAAGCCCACAATGGCCAGGCCGTCCTTGGCGAAAATGTCGGTGGTTTTGGGCTTGAACAGGCGCAGCAACAGGCCCAAGGCGGCCACGACGGCGGCGGAGACGGCGAAGGCGAGGGCGTCCCCCTGACCGTACAGCAGGGCCACGACCAGGGAGGGGATGAGGCAGGCGGCCTCGATGTACATGAGGGTGCCGACGCTTTTGAGAATCATCCGATGGTTCATGGGGTCAGTCCTCCTCGGCCAGGATGTCGTCCAGATCGGTGAGCTCCCGGCCGGTGGACAGCAGGACGACCGCGTCGCCCGCCCGGATCATGTCGTTGCCGTGGGGGATGATGACCTCGTTTTTACGGGCGATGACGGCCACCAGGACGCCTTTGATGAGTTTCAATTTTTTCAGGGGGGTGTCCAGCAGGCGGGCGGCGGGGCCCGCGGTGAACTCGACGGCCTCGGCCGCCCCGCCGACGATTTTGTACAGGGAGTTGACCGGGTTGCCCACGGCGTTTTTGACGCCGCGCACGTACCGCAGGATGTGGTTGGAGGTGATCAGCTTGGGCTGGATCAGGTTGTCGATGCCCATGTGGTTGATGACCTCGGTGTAGCCGGTGCGGTTGATTTTGGCCACCACTTTGGGCACGCCGCAGTGCTTGGCCAGCAGGGCGGTCATCAGGTTCTCCTCGTCGATGCCGGTCACCGAGATGAAACAGTCCATATCCCCCAGGTTTTCCGAGCGCAGGACCCGGTCGTCCGAGCCGTCGCCGTGGATGATGAGGGCCTTGGGGAGCAGTTCGTTGAGCTCCAGACAGCGCTCCCGTTTGATTTCGAGAATCTTGACCTTGACGTCGATTTCGTCCAGATATTTGGCCAAATAGTAGGCCACCCGGCCGCCGCCGACGATCATGACGTTTTTGATTTTTTGCTGATGCAGCCCCAACTGGGCGCAAAACTGGAAAATCCGCGCCGGCTGGCCGACGATGTGCAGGCTGTCGCCCGCCCGTATGATCTCTTCGCCGCTGGGGATGATGACCTCCCCGCCGCGCTGGATGGCCCCGATGAGGATGGAGGAGGTCAGCCGTTTGGAGACCTCCTTGAGGGGCATATTCACCGCCGTCATGCCGTCCGTGGCCTTGATTTCCACCATCTCCACCCGGCCTCGGGCGAAGACCTCCACGTTGGCCGCCGTGGGAAACTCCAGCAGACGGACAATTTCACCGGCCATGGCCCGTTCGGGGTTGATGACCATGTCCAGCTCCAGGTCGTCCTTGAGGGTGGATAGCTCGTCGGCGTACTCCGGGTCGCGGATGCGGGCGATGGTGTGCCGCGCCCCCAGGCGTTTGCCGGTCAGACAGCAGACCATGTTCATCTCGTCGCTGGAGGTGGCCGCGATGAGCAGGTCGGCTTCGCTCACCCCCGCCTCCCGCAGGACGCCTGCGCTGACGCCGTTGCCTTTGATACAGCGCACATCCAGGCTTTCGATGGTGTTGCGCAGGGCCTCGGCGTTTTTGTCGATGATGGTCACTTCGTTGTCGGCGCTGCGGGACAAGTTCTCCGCCAGCGTAAAGCCGACTTTCCCGTCGCCGATGATTACAATTTTCATGAGGGGGGGATGACCTTCTTTCAGAGAGGAAATATCCTATCGCCCATTATAGCGCAGACGGCGAAAAAAGGGAAGGGGGGATTTTTTAGCTGGGAGAAAACGAGCGCGGCAGGCGGATGGGGGAAGTCATTGACAGTTCCTTTTAACTCTCATAAATCTCTCGACAGGGGTTGCCCAAAACGAGCCGTCGCGTTTCGGCCGCTTTCGCCACGGGACAAGGGATATAATGAGGGCGGACAGGGGGTCGGGAGACGTGGTGG
>JAITQI010000087.1 GCA_031289065.1 Oscillospiraceae bacterium | reverse complement strand
GGGCAAAAGATTGTACAGACAGTAGCGGGAGATGAGGGGGAAAAACAGGTCCACCGCCGCGATGCCCAAGGCGCACGCCATGTCCAGGGCGAACAGCTTTCGGTGGGGCTTATAATAGGACGCGAACAGGCCGAGCTTGTTTTCTTTCATATCGATGGGCCGTCGTCGGGCCGTTCCTCCGTTTCCAAATGCCGAAGCGTCTCCGCGTATACGTCCGCCCGGCGGGCGCCGGTGGCTTCGGCGGCGCGGCGGGCGGCGTCCCGCAGGGTGCCGCCCTGTTCGATGTGGGCCAGGGCCAGCGATACCGCCTCGGACAGACAGTCCGCCCCGTCGGGGGCCGCCGCTTTGGGCCGACCGGCCACAACCAGGACGAATTCCCCCCGGGGGGGCGTTTCGGCGAAATGGGCCGCGGCCTCGCCCAGGGTCAGGCGCAGGACTTCCTCGTGCAGCTTGGTCAACTCCCGGCAAACGGCCAGCGCCCGGTCGCCGCCGAAGGTCTCCCCCAGATCCGCCAGCGTGGCCCGCAGCTTGTGGGGGGCTTCGTAAAAAATCATGGCGCGGGTTTCATCCCGCAGGGCGTCCAAATGGGCCCGGCGGCTTTTTCGGCTCACCGACAAAAATCCTTCAAAACAAAACCGCCCCGAGGGCAGGCCGGACACCGACAGGGCGGTTACGGCGGCGCAGGGGCCGGGCAGGGCGACCACCGGGATGTTCCGCTCGGCGCACAGGGCCACCAAATCGGCCCCCGGGTCGCTGACCGCCGGGGTGCCGGCGTCGGTGACCAGGGCGCAGGTTTCCCCCGCCGCCACACGGGCCGCGATGCGCTCCCCGCTCTCCCGCCGGTTGTGTTCATAGTAGCTGACCATCGGCTTTTTGAGCCCTAGATGGCCCAGCAGCTTCAACGTGACCCGGGTGTCCTCGGCGGCGATAAAATCGGCCTCGGACAGCACCCGTGCGGCCCGCACGGTCAGATCTTCCAGATTGCCGATGGGGGTGGGGACGATGTACAGGGTGGGCATGATTGTTACAAAACAGGGGCGGCTGATGTCATCGCCCCTGTTTTCCTCTCTGGTTTCACTGCTGCTGGGGCGCTTCCACCGGGCAAACGCCGGCGCAGGCGCCGCATTCCACACACGCCGCCTCGTCGATGAGGTATTTGCTGTCTCCGGCCGAAATGCAGGACACGGGACATTCCGGTTCACATGCGCCGCAACTGATACATTCGTCGTTGATTTGATAGGCCATGCCGTACCACCCTCAAAACAAAATATGGGTTGTCCGTCCAAAACGGCTGCCACATAGGACGGCCCGTTTACTATTATACCAGACCCGCCCAGGAATGCAAGGCATAATTTTTTTGCGGGGGCGGGGATGAGCGGAGGGAAACGCGTGAAAGCGGGGCGCCGGGCGGGCTTTGCCCGCGCAAAAAAGGGAACCCCCTGCCGCCGTGGGAAACCCATACATGGCCACGGCGTTCGGGGGTTCCCGGAAGGTTTTTCGCCGATTACCGAAAAACGCGGGGCGCGGTGGACGGCGAAACAGCGTCGGGGGCGGGGGAACCGTTGGGGGACGTCAGGCCCGGGCTGGTCAGATTGGGGCTGGCCGACGGCGCGGCGGAGGGACGGGCGGCCGGCGTGCCCGGCGTCGTGGGCTGGCCGGTGGGCGCGATGGGCGCCGCCGAGGGGGCTGTCGAGGGCATCATCGAGGGCGCGGCGCTGGGCCGCATCGTCGGGGCGGCGGTGGAATACGGCGAAGGAATCCCTCCGCCGGCGGTGCCGCAAGCGGCCAAGGTCAGCGCGGTCAGCGCGCAAAGCAGGGCCAGGGCAATGGCTTTTTTCATGGTGTTGACCTCCTGTTTTCATCGCGATAAAAAAGAGATGCGCCTCATAAAAGATGCGCGAAATTAGTATAAGCTGTTTTCGGTAATTTATTACGCGGACAGAAGAACAGGGAAAAATTCACGGTTTGGCCGGGCAAAAAAACAAAACGACCGAAGCGGAGGGGAACCGTCCCGCGAGAAGGATTTGACAGACGGGGCCGGAGAGAGGTATACTTAACGTAGCGGCCGGAGCCGCTAAACAATCACAGAAGAGAAACGGAACTGGAAAGAGGATCATATGCAAAAACATGACGAACTGCGCCTGGCGGTGCTCATCGACGCCGACAACGCGCCCCGCAAACACCTCAAAGAAGTGATGGAGGAAATCGCCGTCTACGGCACGCCCCCCGTCAAGCGCATATACGGCGACTGGACCAACCCGCATTTGGTGGGCTGGAAGAAATCCCTGCTGGAAAACGCCGTCACCCCCATCCAGCAGTATGGGTACACCACCGGCAAAAACGCCACCGACTCGGCCATGATCATCGACGCCATGGACATTCTGTACACCGGCCGGGTGGATGGGTTTTGCCTGATTTCCTCCGACTCGGATTTCACCCGCCTGGCCACCCGCCTGCGGGAAGCGGGCATGAAGGTCTTCGGCATCGGGGAGAAAAAGACCCCCAACCCCTTCATTGTGTCCTGCGACAAGTTCATCTATATCGAGGTCATCAGCGGCGAGAAAAAGGTGGTCAAAAAGATTCCGAAAGCCGAAGAGAACGGCGACGGGAAGAAGACCGCCGCGGCAGCCGTCGCCGCGCCGGTCAAACAGGCCAAGGCGGAGCCCAGCGCGAGCGTCCCCGAGGCGAGCGCGGTTGTCCCCGAGATAAGCGCGATGATCCCCGAGGCCAACGCGGGGGTGCCCGAGGAGATCATCGACCTCATCGCCACCACCATCGACGACGTGGGCGACGACGACGGCTGGGCCTATTTGGGCGAGGTGGGCAGTCTGCTCAGCAAAAAACAGCCCGCCTTCGACAGCCGCAACTACGGCTTCAAAAAGCTGACCCTGCTCATCGGCTCCATCGACTGCTTCGAGGTGGACTACCGGCAAAACGTCCAGGAAAACAACGGCAAACTCATCTACATTCGGAACCGACGGGCCGTATGAGTAAGGAAAGCGCGCCGAAACGGGAACCCGCCCCCCGCCGTCGCAAGAGAAAGCGCCCCACCCTGTGGGTGTCGGCCTTTCTGTTGGTCTGCCTGGCGGTCGAGGGCTATGTGAGCAACCGGGTGCTGGAGACAAGTCGGTATACCATCGTCTCCGAACGGCTGCCCGCGGCGTTCGACGGCTTCAAAATCGTACACCTCTCCGATTGGCACGACGCCCGGTTCGGCCCGGACAACCGGGAACTGATCGAGTTGGTGCGCGCCGAGAAGCCGGACATGATCGCCCTGACCGGCGACTTTGTGGAGTTCCTGTCGGACTTGCCGGACATGGAGAGCCTGTGCCGCGCCCTGGTTGACATCGCCCCGACCTATTATGTGACCGGAAACCACGAATGGGCCAGGGTCATCGTGCGTCCGTTGCGCGCCCTGCTGGACAGCTGCGGTGTCGTCAATCTGGACAACCGGGTGGAAACGATTTCCCGAAACGGCGCAAGCATTCGCCTGGTGGGCATTGAGGACTTAAACGGGCCCTCCGACCAGCGGCCCCTGTCCGAGATGGTCGCCCGCGCCCGGGACGGCGAAGACCCCTACCTTGTCATGCTTTGTCACCGGTATGACCGGTGGAATGAATTTGTCGCCCAGCGGGTGGATTTGGCGCTGACCGGCCACGCCCACGGGGGTATCATCCGTCTGCCCTTTACCGACGGGATATACGGCCCCGGCCGGGTGTTCTTCCCGCAGCACACCTCCGGCGTCACCCAAGAGGGCCGCGTCTTCATGGTGGCCAGCCGGGGCTTGGGTACCGCCCGGCACCTGCCCCTGCGCCTGTTCAACCGGCCGGAAGTGGTATCGGTCACGCTGAAGGCGGTCGCCCCGTGAGCGGCGGCGCGTTGTTCATCCTGCCCCACGAGGGTTGGGCATTGGGCCCGGCGGCTCTCCAGCGCCTGGCCGACATAGCCCCCGGCCTGGACGTCCGCTATCTGCCCGGCGGACGGATGACCGCCGCCCACATGGAAACCGCCGCCGTCATTTTCGGCTTCCCGGACCCGGCCCTGCTGTCCCAAGCCCCGGGATTGCGGTGGTTGCATCTGCCCAGCGCCGGGGCCGACCGCTACGCCGACCTGCGGCTGTACGCCAACCCTCGGGTGGTGGTCACCACCTCGGCCGGGGTCTACGGCCCGCCGGCGGCCGAGC
This sequence comes from Oscillospiraceae bacterium, assembly GCA_031289065.1. Lineage (GTDB taxonomy): Bacteria > Bacillota > Clostridia > Oscillospirales > UBA929 > JAIRTA01. Next base: position 65 of record JAITQI010000087.1, on the reverse strand, counting down.
ATATCCTCATGCTGATTTTGGCGCTGGCGCGGGGCTTGGGCCGCGCCGACCCGGAGCCGGGCGCG
>JAITQI010000192.1 GCA_031289065.1 Oscillospiraceae bacterium | reverse complement strand
GGGGTACGGTTCCTTTAATGCCCGGCGGGGCGCGGTGGGTTTCACCCGGGAAGAGCTGTTTTCGGCCTGCGAATACTGCCGCGTGCGGGGGGTCATGGTGTACGCCGCCCTCAACACCCTGCTGTCCGACCGGGAGCTGGAGCAGGGCGCGACGCTGGTGGGGGAGCTGACCGAGGCCGGGGTGGACGCGGTGCTGGTGCAAGATCTGGGGGTACTGCGCATGGTGCGCATGGTGGCCCCCGATCTGCCGGTTCACGCCTCCACCCAAATGAGCATACACAGCCTGGACGGCGTGCGCCAGGCCCACGCTTTGGGTTGCGCCCGGGTGGTGCTGGCCCGGGAGTTGGCCCGGGAGCAAATCGCCTACATATGCAAGGCCTCCCCCATTCCGGTGGAGGTGTTTGTCCACGGTTCCCTGTGCTTGAGCCATTCGGGGCAATGTTACATGAGCGCCGTGGTGGGGGAGCGCAGCGGCAACCGGGGTATGTGCGCCGGGCCCTGCCGCCTGCCCTACGGGTGGGAGGGCCGCCCCGCCGACACCTATCCCCTGTCCCTGTCCGACCTGTCCCTGCTGCCCCACCTCTTGGAGCTGCGGGACATGGGGGTGGCGTCGATCAAGATCGAGGGGCGTATGAAGCCGCCCGCCTATGTGGCGGCGGTGACCCATGTGGCGGCGACAGTGCTGGCGGAGAACCGGGAACCCTCCGAGGAGGAGATGCGGGCGCTTGTCCGGGTGTTTTCCCGGGAGGGCTTCACCGACGGTTATTACATCCACCGCCAGGGACCCCACATGTTCGGCGTCCGCCAGCCCGATCCCCCGGGGACGTCCAAGCCGCTTCCCCCGGGCGAAACCGCCCCCGAACCCCAGCGGGTGCCGGTGCGGTTTGCCTGTCTGCTCACCAAGGGGCAACCCGCCCTGCTGGGGGCGGAGGACGACCGGGGCCGGACGGCGACGGTGCGCGGCCTGGTGCCCAACCCGGCCTATGATCATACCCTGCCCGAAGCCATGGTCAACACGCAGCTGTACAAGACCGGGGGCACCCCCTACCGGTGCGTCGAAGCCCGCACCGAGGTAGAGGAGGGGCTGAGCCTGCCCCTGTCGGCCATCAACGCCATGCGCCGGGAAGCGCTGGACAAGCTGACCGCCCTGCGCCGCCAGCCGGAAAAGCGCCCCCTGAACGAATACAAGGCGGGGCTCAAGCATTTGACCCGCAAGGAGCCTCCGGCGCTGACCATTCAGGTCTCCCGGGCGGCCCAGCTCTCCCCCGATCTGCTGGCCCTGTCCCCGGCGCTCATCTATCTCCCCCTGTGGGAGCTGACCGAACACCGGGACATTCTGGCCCCGCTTTTGGACAAGGGCGTCCCCTTCGGGGCGGCGCTGCCCCGGGTGGTGGGCGACCACGAGACCCGGGCGGTCAAGGACATGCTGGACAAAGCGGTGAGCATGGGGGTGACCGACGCCCTGGTAGGCAGTCTGGGGCAGTTCGCCATGTGCCGGGCCCGGGACATGACCCTGCGGGGGGACTTCGGCCTGAACGCCTTCAACGCTCAGGCCCTCAAAACCCTCAAACAGATGGGGCTGACCTCGGCGACCCTGTCCTTCGAGCTAAACTTGGCCCAGATTCGGGACATGTCCCTCTGCCTGGACACGGAGCTGATCGTCTACGGCCGTCTGCCCCTGATGCTCAGCGAGAACTGCCTGGTCAAGAACCGCGCCGGGCGGTGCGTCTGCGAAAACGTCAACGAACTCACCGACCGCACCGCCGCCAGCTTCCCGGTTCTGCCCACCTACGGCTGCCGGAATGTGGTGTACAATTGCCGGAAACTCTTTCTGGCCGACCGGGCCGAGGATTATCGCCGGATCGGCCTGTGGGGCGTCCGCCTGCTGTTCACCACCGAAAACCCCCGGGAATGCGTCCAGGTGGCCGAACGCTATCTGGAGCGGGGCAGCTACGAGCCAAACGGCTACACCCGGGGGCTGTACTATCGGAGCGTATAGGCAAAGGAGATTGCTATCAGATGCCAATTTCGGTTACAATCAAAAGGGTGCGGCCCCAGGCCCAGGCCCCGGCGTACGCCACGGACGGGGCGGCGGCGATGGATTTGCGGGCCTGTTTGGCCGAACCGCTGACCGTCCCGCCGGGGGGGCGGGCCGCCGTGCCCACGGGGCTGGCCATGGCGCTGCCCTCGCGGGACTATGTGGCCCTGGTCTTCTCCCGGAGCGGGCACGGGTTCAAGCAGGGGGTCGCCCTGGCGAACTCGGTGGGGGTCATCGACGCCGACTACCGGGGGGAAATTTCGGTGGGGCTGATCAACCGGGGGGACGAGCCCTTTGTCGTCCGGGACGGGGATCGGATCGCCCAATTGGCGGTGCTGCCGGTCTGCCGAGCCGCCCTGTCCTGGGCGGAGGAGCTGCCCGTTACGGAGCGGGGCTCGGGCGGATTTGGCTCGACAGGGGACAGATGACAGAACGTGGGGATTGGATGTCAGGTGTGTCTTTCTGTTGGGGCGGAGTTGATTCTCAAAAATGAGAAATTTTTTCAAGGGTTGTGACCTCTGTTGAAACGCGGTAAATTGCTTTTTCTTCTGTTCATGATGGCCGGGGCGGTGGTGGGTCTGCTGGTCGCCGAGGTGACAAAGGACGTCTCGTTTTTGTCCTGGCTGGGCTTCGGCGGGCAGTTCGGGCTGGGCACCGAAGCGCCGCTTACGCTGGATTTGATCCTCCTGCGTTTGCAGTTTGGCGTGACCTTCCATCTGTCGGTGGCCGTGATTGTCTGCATGGCGCTGGCGGGGCTGCTGTTTCGCAAGTTCGCGAGGTGAACCGATGAGTCTTGTGCTGGCCTCCGGGTCGCCCCGGCGGGCCGCCCTGCTGTCCATGCTGGGCCTGACCTTTGAGGTGGTTGTCCCCGTAGGGGAAGAGAGCGCCGAGGCGGGGCTTGCCCCGGCGGAAACGGTCTGTCTGCTGTCCGGCCGCAAGGCGGCCGAGGTGTCGGCCCAGCGGCCCGCGAGCGACCTGATTGTCGCCGCCGACACGCTGGTGTATCTGGACGGGGCGGCGCTGGGCAAGCCGGGAGGTCCCGAAGAGGCCCGGGCCATGCTCACGCGGCTCTCCGGGCGGGTTCACGAGGTGTACACCGGGGTGACGGTCGCCCGGGGGGGCGTCCTGCGCCGGGAAGCCCTGCGCACCCGGGTGACCTTTCGGGTGTTGTCCCAGTTGGAGATCGACGCCTATGTGCGCTCCGGGACGCCGCTGGACAAGGCGGGCGCCTACGGGATCCAGGACAGGGGGGCGCTCTTTGTGGAACGGATCGAGGGCGATTTTTACAACGTCATGGGGCTGCCCCTGTGCCTGCTGTACCGGATGGCGCCGGAGCTGCTGGACTGAAATAGCGTTTTAAGAGTTGGGGTGTTATGGTTGCGGTTTTTCTTCCGACATAAAATATTGCTTGTCGCGGTGGCCGTCATTTTGCTGTCGGTCATCATGTCCGTTGTGTCGGCGCTGACCGGAGGGTACGCCTCGCCGGTCTCCAACGCCTTGGGCAGCCTGTTTCGGCCGCTTCAGTCGGCGGTGGTGGGGCTGGCCGACCAGGCGTCCTCCCTGTACGGGTACATGTACCAATACGACAACCTCGAGGCGGAAAACGAGGAACTGCGCCAGCAGATCGCCCACATGGAGGAGGAGGTGCGCCAGTCCACCGCCGCCAACGAGGAGAACGCCCGTCTGCGGGAGCTGCTCGGCCTGTCGGCCCGGCGGCGGGACTTGAATTGGGAGTCGGCCACCATCACGGCGCGCAACGTCTCCAACTGGGCGTCCACCTTTACCCTCAGCCGGGGCAGCAACTACGGCTTCAAGCCTCGGGACTGCGTCATCACCTCGGAGGGCTTTTTGGTGGGCTTCATCTCCGAGGTGGGGCAGAATTGGGCCACGGTGACCACCCTCATCGATTCGGACATGGAGGCCGGGGCCTACAACGCCCGCACCAACCAGGCGGCTGTCGCGGAGGGCAGTTTCGACCTGATGCGGGGCGGGGCGCTGCGGCTGTCCTACCTGGCCAAGGACGACGACGTCAAAAACGGCGACCCCATCCTGACTTCCGGCATCGGGGGGTTGTTTCCCCGGGATCTGGTCATCGGCACGGTGATGGACATGCGCACCGACGAAACCGGTATATCGGCCTACGCCATCATCACCCCCTCGGTCAAGCTGGAGGAGCTGACCCAGGTCTTCGTGGTCACCTCCTTTGACATCTCGGAATAGGGGCCGCCCCGCAAATCTCTGTGTTGCGCTTACCGCGCAACCGTGCTATCATAGGGACGGTAAAGGGGTCTCCATCGCATCAAACGAATTCTACCGCTGGGCGGCGCGTCCGTCTCTTTTTCCCCGGGAGATTCGCGCTGTCAGCCGAAGGGAGCCTATCATATGAAAGTCATTCTCCAACAGGACGTCCAGGGCCAGGGCAAGAAGGGCGATCTGGTCAACGTGTCCGACGGGTACGCCCGGAACTATCTGTTCCCCCGCAAGCTGGCCTCCGAAGCCACCTCGGGGGCGCTGACCGAGTACAAGCTGCGGGAAAAGGCCAAGGCCGACAAGCTGGACAGCGACAAGAAGCGGGCCCAAGCGGCGGCGGAACACCTGAAGACCTGCGCGGTCAAGCTCACCGCCAAGGCCGGCAGCCAGGGCCGTCTGTTCGGCGCGGTCACCGGGCAGGAGATCGCCGACGCCCTGAAGGCCCAGTTCGGCCTGGACGTGGACAAGCACAAGCTGGTTCTGGACGAGCCCATCAAGACCTACGGCCTTCACACGGTCAAAGTCAAGCTGGGCTTTGAAATTTCCACCACGATTCAGGTCGAGGTGGGGGACGGCAACTGACAATTTTCAATTGTCAGTTGCCAATGAAGAATTGAAAATTAAAAATTGCGGAGCCGCTCACGCGGCCAATGAAATCATCGCGCACAGCGCGATACCAAAATTTTTCATTCTTCATTTTTCATTCTTAATTCGCAAATTGTCTGTGACAATTCGCGGGGGGGTGTTTGAGCGTGGATGAGCTGGCGCGGCAACGGCTGCCGCATAGTGTTGAGGCGGAGCAGGCGGTGCTGGGGGCCATGCTCATCGACGCCCGGTGTATTCCCGAGGCGTTGGGGTTTCTGCGCCCTGACGACTTCTTCATTCCCCAGAACAAGGATATTTTTGAGAGCGTCTATTCCATGTTCGCCCTGAGCCAGACCATCGACCCCATCACGGTGCTGGGGCACATGCGCACCCAGGGCATGTTTGACGAGCAGTCCACCCGGCAGTACCTGATGGGCCTGATGCAGGTGACGCCCACCGCCGCCCACATGGCCGAATACGCCCGTCTGGTGCGGGATCAGGCGCTGTTGCGCCAAGTGGCCGAGGCTTCGGCGGAGATTTCGGCCATGGCCACCGACGGGCAGGGGGAAGCCTCCACCGTCCTCGACGCCGCCGAACAGCGCATTTACGCCATCCGCCAGGGCCGGGCCGACCAGTCGCTGTACAAGGTGGGGGAAGTGCTGCCGGCCGTGTTTGAACGCCTGGACGAGCTGGCCCGCAACCGTGGGCAGCTGCCGGGACTGCCCACGGGGTTGGCCGAGGTGGACAACTACATCGGCGGTCTGGGCCGCTCCAATCTGATCCTCATCGCCTCCCGCCCGGGCATGGGCAAGACCAGTATCGCCCTGAACATCGCCCTCAACGCCGTTCGGCATTCGGGCAAGACGGCGGTCTTCTTTTCCCTGGAAATGTCCCGGGAACAGCTTGTCATGCGCCTGCTGTCCGCCGAGGCCCACATCGACTCGAAAAAACTGCTGACCGGCGATCTGTCCATGGACGAATGGAACCGGCTCATCGACGCCTCCCGTTCCCTGACCCGGCTGGACCTGCGGTTTGACGACAATTCGGCCATCAATGTGGCGGAGATGAAGGCCAAATGCCGCCGAGTGGAGGATTTGGGGCTGATTGTCATCGACTACCTCCAGCTCATGCAGGGCTCCCGGCGCACCGACAACCGCACCCAAGAGGTGGCCGACATCTCCCGGAACCTGAAAATCATGGCCAAGGAGCTGGATGTGCCGGTACTCTGCCTCTCCCAGCTCTCCCGGGCCGCCGAGACCCGTTCGGAAAAAAACAAACGCCCCATGCTGTCCGACCTCCGGGAGTCCGGGGCCATCGAGCAGGACGCCGACGTGGTCATGTTCCTGTATCGGGACGAATATTACAACGAGGACACCGAGGACAAAAACGTGGCCGAGTGTATCGTGGCCAAAAACCGCCACGGCCAGACCGGCACGGTCACCCTGCAATGGCTGGCGCAGTACACCTCCTTCTCCTCCCGGGAATGGCGGCATGAGGATGAATAGTCCCCCCCTGGCGGACAGAACGCGCCGTCTGGCCGCCGCGTGGAACATGTTCCCCGCCGGGTGCCGGGTGCTGTGCGCCGTGTCGGGGGGCGCCGATTCGGTGGCCCTGCTGGGCGCTTTGCGCCTGCTGGGGGACGAGTGGGGCCTGTCCGCGCTGGCGGCGGCCCATTTCAACCATCGCCTGCGGGGGGCGGAGGCCGAGGAAGACGAACGCTTTGTCCGGACGCTGTGCGCCGGATGGGGCGTCGCGCTGTATACGGGGGCGGCCGACGTGGCCGCCGAGGCGGCCGCCCGGGGGGCCGGTCTGGAGGAGACCGGGCGGGCCCTGCGTTACGCCTTTTTGGAGCGGGTCGCCGCCCGGGAGGGCTTTGACCGGATCGCCACCGGCCACAACGCTGACGACAACACGGAAACCATGCTGCTTCATCTGGCCCGGGGCACGGGGCTTCACGGGTTGGGGGGGATTCCCCCCGTCCGGGGGGCCGTCGTCCGGCCCCTGCTGACCTGTGCCCGGCGGGATATCGAGATTTTTTTGGACGAACAGCGCCTACCCCATCGGGAGGACGCCAGCAACGCCGACGAGCGCTTCGCCCGCAACCGGGTGCGGCGGCAGGTGATCCCCGCCCTGCGGGGGATCAACCCTCGGTTGGATGAGGCGGCGGGGGGGCTGGCCGCCCGTCTGCGGGCGGACGAGGCGCTGCTCACCGCCCTGGCCCGGGAACAGCTGGACGCCCTGCGGGAGACTGAGGCGGGCCAGGCGGTGCGGGCCAAGGGGGTGTCCGCTTTGCCCCGTCCCCTGTCCGCCCGGGTGTTCCGGCTGCTGTACGCCGAGGCGAGCGGGGGCCGGCGTCTGACGGCGGCCCATGGGGAGGCCCTGCTGGCCCTGTGCGCCGGGGACAGCCCCTCGGCCCGGCTGAACCTGCCGGGGGGATTGGTGGCCCGGCGGGATTACGAATGGCTCCGCATGGGGCCGCCTTCCGAGGCCGCGCCCTTCCCCCTTCGCCCGTTGGCCCCGGGCGACACGGCGGCCCTGCCCTGGCTTGGCGTCGCGCTGACCTGCCGGGCTGTCCCGGCGGCGGGGCGCTCCGGGCCAGACTGCTTTTATCTCGACCCCGCCGCCCTGACCGGGGGTGCGCTGACCCTGAGACCCCGGCAACCGGGGGACCGGCTGGCCCTGCCCGGAAAACCCGGCGGCCGCAGCCTCAAGCGCCTGATGATCGACCGCAAAATCCCCGCCCCGCTGCGGGACGCTTGGCCGGTGCTGGCCGACGGGGCCGGGGTGGCGGGCGTTCCGGGTTTGGGGGCGGATAGGGGGCGCATGGCCGAGGCGGGAGAAGCGGCCTGGGAGCTTATCTGGGCGGAGGGCGATACGGCGAAGGAAAACGGACTTGACAAATGAATGAAACTATAGGATCATCAGGATCATCAAAGCAAGAGGCGCACCGTCACCGCGAAAACGATTGCGTACCGAAACACGCTGACGATTTGGCGGGGGTACGCAAGGCGAAATTCGTCAATTTGTATTTCAAAAGGGAGGCCCGACGGCCTCCCTTTTGTTTTATGTTTGCTTCGGCGGGGCAACGCCTTAGCCGTTCATGTCGCCGCTGTCCACGAGGACGAAGGTGATGTCGTCGACTTCCCGTTCTTCCGAGGGGCGGTAGACGGTGACGGTCATTTCGTCGCCCACTTGGAGGTCGTTTTTGATCAGGTTGATGTCCTGCAGTGTGTAAACCGGGGTGCCGTTGACAAACAGGATGATGTCGTCCACCTGGAGGCCCTGACGGGCGGCGTCGCTGGCGGGGTCCACCGTCGCCACCTGGACGCCTTGCGGCACGCCCAAATACCGGGCGGTGCGCTCGTCGAGGGTACGTCCGGTGATGCCGATGGCCGGGCGGCCCTTGACAAAGCCCCGGGTGATCAGTTCGTTGATGATGGGTTGGGCGGTGTTGATGGGAATGGCGAAGCCCAGGCCCTCCACCACGCTGGAGGAGAAATAGTCGCTCATGATCTTGGAGGAGATGATGCCGATGACCTGGCCGTACTCGTTGATGAGCGGCCCGCCCGAGTTGCCCGGGTTGATGGCGCAGTTGGTCTGGAGCATGGTCATGCGGAGGTCCTCGATGACAATATCCCGGTTGATGGCCGAAATGATGCCGTTGGTGACGGTGCTCTGCAGCTCCATGCCGAGGGGGTTGCCGATGACCACGGCCAAATCGCCCACCTCCATACGGTCGGAGTTGCCGAATTCGGCGGGGGTCAGGCCGACGGCGTCGATTTTCAGGACGGCCAGATCGGTGTTGCGGTCGGTGCGCACCTGAAGGACGTCATAGGTGTCCCCGTTGTTGAGGATCACTTTGATGGTGCCGTAGCCCTCCACCACGTGATTGTTGGTGATGATATACCCGTCGGCGCTCATGATGATGCCGGAGCCGGAGGAGATGCCGTAGGGGTCGTCCTCCCCGCCGGACACGATCCCCACCACCGAGGGCAGCGCCTTTTTGGCGATCTGCGGGATGGTGAGCGCCTGGCCGCCTGAGGGTACGCTGCCCGGCCTGTCCTGGGTCTCCAGCGCGGTGTCGCCGCTGTCGTCCAAGGGGTTGTTGCCGCTGATGTTGGGCCCGGCCGTCGCGGGGGGATTGTCCGGGTTGCGTCCGGGGGTGGGAACGGTGGTCGGCGGGGCGGAGGCGGCGGGATTGCCGGGCAGGAAGTCCCAAAGGCCCTGCCTGTCCGCCGTGACCAGCAACGCCCCGGTGGCAAAAAAGGCGGCCACAAGCAGGCAGATAAAGCCCACAAGCCAGCCCCGCTTTGGTTTGGGGCGCGAGGGGGTGGCGCGGACGGCCCACGGATCGGCGGAGGGCTCGGCGAAGGCCCGGACAGCCCAGGGATCGGGCAGGACGCCCTTTTGCGGAAGGGCGTCGGGGGGCGGAACCGCGGAACGCGGCCCCGGCGGCTCCGGCTTCTCGGCGTCGGCCTCCGGCCAGAAGTTGCGCAGCGGAAGCGGCGCATAGCGCGCAGCGGTATAGCCCGGCGGATTCTCCGAGTCAAATGGCTTGGGCGGCGCGGGTGGCTCATAGGGCGAGGCCGCCTCGCGGAACACAGACGGATCATAGGGCAAAGACGGCGCTGCGGGCGCGGGCGTCTCCGCGGGCGCGGGGGGGGCGTAGGGCGAAGGCTGCTCGTAGGGGGCGAAGGGGGCCGCCTCCGCCGGAGGGGTCTCCTTGGCCCCGTCTCCCGCCGGGGGCGTCCGACCCCAGAGGGCGGCCGAGGGAAAGGCCGGCGGTTCCGGCGCGGCTTCGGGGGGACGCTCCTCCTCGTTCGAGGCAAACGGGGCGAAGGGGGCAAATGGGGCAAAGCCACGTCCCTTATTCGGCCCGTCCGGCGCGGGGGGCGGGGCCGACGGGGCGTCGGGACGCGGGTCTTCCCCGCCGGTAAAGCTCCGGTTCAACTCGTCGGACATGGATTTTCCTCCCGGTCATCACAAATTACGCTACTTTTATTATATCGCTTTTCCCGGGAAATTCATGAATAGGCTG
>JAITQI010000178.1 GCA_031289065.1 Oscillospiraceae bacterium | reverse complement strand
CCCGCGTATCAAGCCCTCCGGTCGCAGGACCAGGAACAAGATGACGATGACAAACATGACGACGTCGCGAAACGACAACATACCCGAGGGCAGCGTCAGGCTCAGCACGTTAGCGATGGCCGCGTACACAAAGCCGCCGACCACCGAACCGGGCACAAGGCCCAGCGCCTCGGCCGCCTCCACCTCCGGAAGAGCCCAACTCGAAGGCGCGTTGGCGGCCAACGCGGGTGTTGTCAAGGAAAACAGCATAACGCAGGCGAGTACGGCGGCCAGCAAACGCAAGCCCCCGGCGTGTGAATTTTTCATAGCGATCCCTCTCCGATCTGTTCGTAAATAATCCGGTGCCCAGGCGGCTGCTTTGCCCTGTTAAAGCACTGCGTGTCAAAGGGAAAACACCTGAGCCAATTGTTGGCCCCGCATAAACTGGCAGGGCTTTCGACGCCATGTGTGACCACATTATAGATAGTTTTCGGACGAATGTCAACAACGTCTCGCGCCGCGGCGAATCAGCATGCTTTCCCCTCCTCCGTCCCCCGCCGCGAAAATCCTGCGGAAAAACGGTGGACAATCGCCCTGTTTGTGCTATAATTTAGGAGTGGAAATTTTGAATTGATCGAGGAAACATCGGATGGAAAGCCTGTGCCCCTTACTGCCGCCTGACAAGCTGAACGGCCTGAGCACCCTGGCGATGGCCCACGTGGGCGACGGCGTGTTTGAGCTCATGGTGCGCACCCGGCTGTGTCTGCCGGGCGGCATCACCGCCGCCCGGCTCCACCGGGAAACCGTCTCCCATGTGCGGGCGGAAACCCAGGCCGGATATGCCCGCCTGCTTTTGGAGACGCTAACCCCGGAAGAGCGGTCCGTCTTTACCCGGGGGCGCAACACCGCCACAAATTCCCAGCCCAAAGGCGCCACCCGGGCCGAATACCAGCTGGCCACCGCCCTGGAAGCCCTGTGGGGCCACCTCTATCTCTCCGGCCAAACCGCCCGCCTGGACGAATTGTTCGCGTTGCTGCCCATCGGCGGGCAGCCGTGAATCTGTGAGGGGTTCGTTATGGATACCGCCGCGCTCAAAAGACCCGGCCTATGGGATTATCCCATCGTCATCCTCGGCGCGTTTTTATACGCCGCGTCAGTGGTTGTCCTGGTTTCGCCCAACAACATCCCCCTCGGCGGCGTGACCGGCGTGGCGGTGCTGCTGGGCAACCTGTTCGGCTGGCCCTCCGGTCTGCTGGTCATTCTGTTTAACATCCCCCTTTTCCTGCTCAGTTGGCGGTCGCTGGGGCGGCGCTTTCTCATCCTCACCCTGCTGGCCACCGTCTCGGTCTCCCTGATGCTCGACGCCTTCCGGCCCCTGGTCGCCCAGTGGCGCCTGGTTTACGACGCCAACCCCCTGCTGGCCGCCCTGTACGGCGGCGTTGTCTCCGGTCTCGGTCTGGGGCTGGTGTTCTCCCGGGGGGCCACCTCGGGCGGCAGCGACATCCTCTCCAAGTTGCTACACAACAAATTCGAGCACCTGAGCATCGGCCGGATCAACCTGGTTCTCAACGCCGTGGTCATCGTCATTTCGGCCGTCGCCTACAACAGCATCGAGGCCGCGCTGTACGCGCTGATCATCCAATATGTCTCGGCCAGCGTGATCGACGGCATCCTGGTGGGCATGGACAACGCCAGCGCCGCCTTTATCGTCACCCGCCAGTCGGCCGCCGTGTCCGAGGCCATCCTGCAAAATATGCGCCGGGGCGTCACCGCCCTGTCCGGCACCGGCATGTTCTCCCGGGAACCCCGCGCCACCCTGCTGTGCGCCGTGCGCTCCCACGAGGTCACCGTCCTCAAGAAGACCGTCATGGCCGCCGACCCGGAGGCCTTTGTCATCCTCACCAACGCCCGGGAGGTGCTGGGCAAGGGCTTCAAGAGCTTCGGAAATTGAGCTAAGTTCATAGAAAATCGCCCTCCGCCATTTTTTTTGGCGGAGGGCACAAATTTTCCTTGAATTTTCTGTCCAGTAATGATAAACTATTATTATCTGAAAACGGGTAAGGGGGATTCTTTATGTCTGGATGGTTAGACAGCTTGTGGTATCAAATGCGGTGGGGCTACGGGGTGGCCACTGTGCTCATCGTCGTCTTCGCTCTGATCGCGCTGATTTACATCGCCTGCTGGGTGCTCCACTCCCTGGGCTTCATCGAAGTGGCCAAGCGCAGTCCCCACGCCAACAAGGCCTGGATGGCCTGGGTGCCCTTCTGCCGACAGTACCTGCTGGGGCTTCTCGTGCCCGAGGTGCGGGTTGGTGCCCTGCAGCTCAACAGCTTCCCCCTGTTTTTGGCCGCCCTGCCGGTCGCCTTGGTGTTGCACTCCATACTTTCTGTGCTGACCTGGCTGGTGGTGTACACCCTGCTGGTCTTTGTCAACCTGGAAATTTTCCGCCGGTATCGGCCCAAAGACGCCGTTCTGCTGGCCATTTTCTATCCCATCGGCTACTTTATCATCCGCAACCAGGTCATAGGCCGCGTGTCCGCCGCGCCCCAGACCCCGCCGCCGACGCAAGGGTATCCCCCCAACGCCGGGTACGCGCCCCAGCAGGCCCCCCCTCAGCAGCCCTACACGCAACCCAATTACCAACAGCCTAATTACCAACAACCCAACTATCAGCAGCCCTATGCCCAACCCACCGCGCCCCAGTACCCCCCAGCCCCTCCCGAACAGCCCGGCGGGCCTTCCGGTCAGTGACACGTGACTGAAGAACTGGTTGCCCGAGCGCTGGCCCTGCGGCAAAACGCTTATGCGCCCTATTCCCGGTTCCGGGTGGGCGCTGCGTTGTTGGCCGCCGACGGGCGCGTGTTCGACGGCTGCAACGTGGAAAACGCCGCTTACGGCGTGTCCCTGTGCGCCGAACGCGGGGCGCTGGCGTCGGCGGTCGCCGCCGGTTGCCGGGACTTCACCGCCCTGGCCGTCGCCTCTACCGGCCCCGAACCCTGCGTCCCCTGCGGTGTCTGCCGCCAAGCCCTCTGCGAGTTCGCCCCCAACCTCACCGTCCACTGCGTCGCCCCGGACGGAGAGTTCAAAACCTTTCCCCTGCATACATTACTCCCCGAAGCCTTCACCCTGCGCCGCGAATAACACATATATTCTAAACACAACAAAACGTTGCGGAGATTGATTCTCCGCAACGTTTTATCATACCCCATGTCCTGCGATTGTCAATTGTCAACTGTCAATTGTTCAACCGCCCGCATCGCCTCCAACGTCTCCTGCAGCAACCGGTCCAGCTCCCAGCCGAGCATATCCGCGCCCCGGCCGATCACTTCCCGGGAACAGCCGGCGGCAAAGGCCGGGGTTTTGTATTTTTTCTTCAGGGATTTGAGTTCCATATCCAGCGTACTCTTGGAGGGCCTCATCAGGGCGCAGGCGCCGATGAGCCCGGTCAGCTCGTCGGTGGCGAACAGCACCTTCTCCATAAAATGCTCCGGGGGCAGATCCACCGTGAGGCCGTGGCCGTGGCTGGCCGTGGCCCGGACGATGCTCTCGTCCACACCGGCTTCCCGCAGCAGGGTCTGGGACATCAGGCAGTGCTGCTCGGGATATTCCTCAAAGTCCAAGTCGTGCAACAGGCCCACCAGCCCCCAAAAGTCCGGATCGTGCCCGTACCGGACGGCGAAAACCCGCATGACCCCCTCCACCGTCTGGGCGTGCTTGAGGTGGAATTCCTCCTTGTTGTGTCGGCACAGCAAATCGAACGCCTGCGCCCGCGTGGGTATGTTCCCCATCCGTTTCCCTCTCCTTTGTGAAGAATGCGTCTTCTATACGCCCATGGGCCTGAAGACGTCGATTATATCACTTGTTCCCCAGCTTGTAAATTCATCCCCTCCGCCCCGCCGAGAAAAATTTTCAGCGTGCGGTCACAAACCGCCGTCCTCGGGTGTTTAATAGACAGAGGGACAAAAACGAAGGGGTTGACGGGCTGATGGCGAACCCGACCGGGATTCTGGACGAACTGCAACGCTACCGGACCGACGCGTACCGCCTGGCGTACATGTTCACCGGCAGCCGCGCCGACGCGGAGGACGCGGTGCAGGACGCCTATGAGGCCTGCCTGACAAACCCGCCCCGCGACCGGCGCAACCTCAAAGCGTGGCTGTTGACCGTGACGCGAAGCAAAGCCCTGAACACCCTGCGCCGCGCCCGTGACACCGGCCCGCTCGACGAAAACCTGCCCGCCCCCGAGCCCTGCTCCCTCGAAATGCTCGACTGCCTGCGCGCCCTGCCCGGCGAAGCCCAGCAAATTGTGGTCTTCAAGGTGCTCTACGGCTTTAAGCACCGCGAAATCGCCCACATGCTCGGCCTGGCCGAAACCGACGTCCGCAAGCGGTACGAGCGCGCCAAACGGCAATTGAAGGAGGCGTGGATCCTGTGAACTGGAAACATAAAATCCGCGGAGAATACCGCGAAATCCCCCTTCCCGGGGCAAACCCCAAAACGGAGCGAACCCCCCTGCGTCAATGGCTCCCGGCGGCCGCCATGCTGGCCGTTCTCGTCGGCGGCGCGGTGTGGTTTGCCCGCAGTCCGCTCTTTTATAGCCTCACAAACCGCCCCCTCGCCCCGGCGCCCCAGACCTCCGAGGCCCCCGCGCAACCCTCCGCGCCCCCCACCTGGTTTCCCCCCTCGGCGACCCCGCTCCCCGACGGCGATCAAAACAATTTCGCCGGAAGCGTACAGCCGACGGAATCCACCGAGACCTATGACCTCACCACCATCGCCCTTCCGTCCGACGACGAGTTCATCTTCTACACCGGGGACATATACGCCAGCCGCGCTTGGGACAGAAGCCGCTCCTGGGCGGCGGGCGTGCCCGAAACCCAGGAATTCATCGTCTCGGTCTGGGGGCGGGACATCCGGACCGCCTTCACCTACCGGACGCTCGACGGCTGGATATACCCCTACTTCACCGATGTGTTCCCCGACAACCCCGAGTGGGTTCGCGCCCTGCCCACCAAGGGCGCGGATCATATCCTGCTGGAAATCGGCACCGGCGTAAGCGCCGCCCTCGTCTATGTCCGCTTCCCGGCGGCAGGGGAGGGCCCGGTCGTCTTCGACCCCTACGAGGCCGCCGGGATTGACCCGTACAAGACCATCGGCAACTATGTCCTGAGCCCCGGGCAAGCCTGGGTCGCCCTGCCCCGGGAAGGGGACGGCGGCGGCTGGCGCGTCGTGCCTCTCGGCGAAGACGGCGGCACCTATTTCGATTCTCCGCCAAGCGGCCGCCCCGACTTCCTCGACGACGAAACCTTCCTTCTCTGGGGGGACAGCCTCTCGCAGGAGACCGGCTACACGCTCTACAGTCTGACCGACCCGGACGCCGAACCCGTCGCCGTGACCTTCCCCGACCCGCTCGTCAGCCCGCTGTCCCAAGGCCGCGCCATCCTCCAAGACAGCGACGGCTTCTACAGTCTGTACCTGCCCGTGGGCATCCGGGACGGCCCCGCCTCCTGCCTGCCGCTGTTCCCCGTGTCCGACGGCGAGTACAGCTTCTCCCTCAGCCTGGGAGGCCGGTATCTCTCGGCGCTGAACAAAGACAAAACCCACCTCCTCGTGATCGACACAGAAACCGGCCAGCGCCTGCTGGACAGACGCGTCACCGGCGGCGAAGCCTATGAGGAGATGAAAGTCGTCCCGGTCACATGGACGACCCCCAACACCCTGGTCGCCACTCTCGACTTCAGCGCCTACAACTCCCTCCATAGCGGCGCGCTGATTTACACCTTCAAGTAAAGAGTCCCCAAACAACCCCTCCGTCAATCCCAATAGATTGACGGAGGGGTTGTTTCATCTATCAAAAGATAGAAAACAAACAATAGCGAAAGATTGTTACACACGTTGCAACAGTAGCTGTAATCTGTTTCAACCCACGCAACGCCTCCTCCTTATCTATCTTTGTTCCTCAACCCTCTAAACTTTTAACGCCAAACTTCTAACTGCATAACCTTCTAAACTTTTAAGCCCGGGTTGCCAAGCGCCGCGCTATGTGGTAAAATACATGAGACTACAAAAAGAGGGGCGGTTCCGTGCGCTGTGAGATTCTGGGCATCGCCTTTGACACCCTGACCTTGCCCCAAGCGGTGGACAGGGCCCGCGTTTTTCTGGCCGGGGACGCGCCCCGCACAGTGGCCACCCCCAACGCCGAAATTGTTCAACAGGCCCGCAAAAACCCCGCCGCCCGGGAGGCCATAAACGCCGCCGATCTGGTGTTACCCGACGGCATCGGCGTCATCAGGGCCGCCCGGATCCTGGGCCTGCCCATCCGGGAACGGGTGGCCGGTATCGACTTCGCCCAGGCGTTGCTGCCCGTGCTGGCCGAGACCGGCGCGCTGGTGTATTTCCTGGGCGCGTCGCCCGGCGTGGCCGAGGAGGCCGCCCGTCGCGCCGCCGAAGCCCATCCCGGCCTGCGCGTGTGCGGTGTGCGGGACGGATACTTTGCCGACGGGTCGCAGCCCGACGTCGCCGACGCCATCCGGGCCGCCGGGGCCCACGCGGTATTCGTCTGCCTGGGCGCGCCCAAACAGGAGCTGTTCATGAGGCAATACGCCGCCAGAACCGGTGCGCGGCTGCTCGTCGGCCTGGGCGGCACCTTCGACGTCTGGGCCGGAAGGCTCAAACGCGCCCCCCAACTGTTCATCCGCCTCAACCTGGAGTGGCTCTACCGGACACTGCGTCAGCCGAAACGCCTTTTCCGCACCCTCCGTCTGCCCGCCTTTCTCTGGGCGGCGCGGCGGGCCAAAAACAAAACGAACGGGTCGAGGGAGGCGCTGTGAACATGTCCTATGATTTGCGCTACGCCCGCCCGGAGGACGCGCCGTCTGTCAAAGCCCTCTGGGACATCTGTTTTCCCGGCGAGGCCCCCTTCTCCGATTACTTCTTCGCCGAACTGTACGACCCGGCCTACGCCCTGCTGTGCGTCCGGGAAGACGGCAGCCCGGCGGGTATGCTGCATATGCTGCCCTGCGCCATGCGATGGCTGGGCCGCGAGGTTCCTACCGCCTATATCTACGGCCTGGCCGTCCACCCGGATGACCGACGGCGGGGCGTAGCCTCCGATTTGCTCGACCAGGCGCTCTTCGAAATGCACCTGCGCGGCATCCTATTGGCGGTGCTCATCCCCCAGGAGGACTGGTTATTTTCTTTTTACCGCCCCTTTGGCTTCGCGCCGGTCTTCCGTCACCCCAAGCGGACATATCGCTTCGCCCAAACGCCCCGCCCGGCGGGGGAGGGCGACATCCCCCTGCTCGGCGCCCTGTACGAGGCCCACCTGGGCGCCCGGGCGCATCTGACCCGTCCCCCCGCCCATTGGCGGCAGATTCTGCGGGAATGCGCCCTGTCCGGCGGGCGCGTGCTGCTGGACGGGCATGACGGCTACGCGGTCTATCCGGACGGAGGGGATGAGCCTTCCGAATGCTTCGGCCCCGGCGCGGCGGAGGCGGGCCCGCCCGTCCCCTTTGGCTGTCTTCGGATTGTCAAAGCTGTCCGCGCCCTCGAACTGGCCGCCCAGGCCGGACGCAGCACCCCCAAAGGCCCCGCCGAAGACGATTACGCCCCCTGGAACCTCGCCCCGGAGGACGGGACCGCCGCCCCTCCGGACGCCCCCGTATGGGACGCCGCCGCCCTGGCCGAAGCCCTCTTCGCCCCGGACAACCCCTACATGCATCTGATGCATAACTGATCACGGAAGGCGGACATCAGAGAACAAGCGTGTCCCTACAAAAACGCGTCGCCTCTTTCTGTTCTCTGTCCAATCTCTTCCGGCGTAAGGAGCTACACATTGTGAACTACCGAATTGTTGCCGACAGTTGCTGTGACCTCACCGACGAAATGAAGGCCGAACTGGGCGCGGAAGACACCGTCCCCTTCCACATCAACATCGCCGGTGAGTCCATCGTGGACGACGACACGCTGAGCGTCCCTGTTTTACTGCAAAAAATGAAGGCCTGCACCGAACGGATGACCTCCAGCTGCCCCTCGCCTTACGACTTCAAGCAGGCCTTTGTCAACGCCGGTAAAAGTTTCGCCGTGACCATCTCCTCCAAGCTGTCCGGCTCTTTTTCCTCCGCCCTGATCGGCGCCCAAATGGCCCGGGAGGAGGGGGCCGAAACCCATGTTTTCGACTCTCAGAGCGCCGTCTGCGGCGAAGTGCTCATCGCCTATAAAATCCGTGAGCTGCTCAACAACGGCGAACCCCGCGGCACCGTCATCGAAACCATCACCCGTTTCATCGACGACATGAAGACCCTGTTCGTCCTGGACGATGTGAGCAACCTGGTCAAAAACGGCCGCATGAGCAAGATCGCCGGCGCCCTCGTGTCCATGTTGGGCATCAAACCCCTGCTGGGCGCCAAGGACGGCGAAATCGAGCTGTGTGGCAAGGTGTGGCGGGATCAAAGCGTGGCCGACCGTCTCCTCGACGCCATCGCCGAGTGCGGCCGCGTCATCGACGGAGACGACCTGGTCATCGCCCACTGCAACAACCCCACCCTCGCCGAGGAACTGCTGGAAAAAGCCAAAAGGCGTTTCCGTTTCGGCAAGACCCGCATCATCGAGACCCGGGGCCTGAGTTCCTTCTACGCCTGCGACAAGGGCGTGGTTTTGAGTTTTTGATCTCAGTGAACGTTTGAAGGAGCGGTGTTTTTTACCATGGTCTACCTGCTTTTGGCCGACGGCTTTGAGGACCTCGAGGCTGTCGCCCCCATCGACGTCCTGCGCCGGGCCGACATTCCCCTGACCACAGTGGGCGTGTCCGACCGCCGGGTGACGTCCGCCCACGGGCTGACCGTCGAGGCCGACGCCGTTCTCGACGGGCTGGACGTCTCCGATATGGAGATGCTCGTCCTGCCCGGCGGCCCCGGCGTGGACAACCTGCGACACAGCCCCGCCGTAAAAACCTTGCTGCGGGACGCCGCCCGGGCCGGGAAGCTCATCGGGGCCATTTGCGCCGCCCCGGCGCTGCTGGCCGAGTTGGGCTTGCTCAAGGGCAAACGCGCCGTGTGTTTCCCCGACTGCGAGCAGACCCTGACCGACCACGGCGTCCACATCGAAACCGACCGCCAGGTCACCCATGACTTGAACATCATCACCGCCCGGGCCGCCGGTTCGGCGGTGGAGTTTGCCCTCAAGCTGACCGCCATGCTGCGAGGCTGGGGGGCCGCCGAGGCCATACGCGCCGCCATTCACCACGCCGAAGCCGACAAATCCCTGACCTGACCCGACAAACGGCGGAAAACAGCGGACAGAGGCCGGAGCCGAAGACGCTGTACGTCGGCTCTGACCCCTGTCCGCTGCCTTCTGAGGTTCGTCAGTCGCAGAAACAGCACAGGATCACGATGATCAGCACGATCCAGATCAGAGCGTTGTCGTCAAACAATTCTTTGAAGCACATGGTTTTCACCTCACTTATTGAGCTCTGCCTTATCATATGTACCCCGCCCGGCCGGTGTTACACCCCGGGCGGTACAGCGCCAGAAGGGAGATGGCCTCCGTGCCTCAGCCGCCCAACAGAAGTTCCCGCCCAGCCCGGCAGGGAACCCCTCCCCCCCGGAAAGGGACTCCGCCCTCCCAACAAGGGGCCCGGCCCGCCAACCGGTCATCCGCCCGGAAGGGCAAGCGGACAAATACCGGCTGCTTGACCGGCGTCCTGTACTTTTTGTTTGTCGTCTGTCTGTCGGCCCTGCTTGCCGGTTTCGGCTGGATGTCGGCCAACGAGGTGCTCGGCCTGTCCAAACCGGAGGGCCAGGTGACCGTCGAGGTACCCGAAGGGGCCACCATCTCGGAAATCACCGCGATCCTGCAGGAACAAGAGCTGGTGCAGTGGCCCTGGCTGTTCAAACTCTACGCCAACGTCACCGACGCCGAGTCCAAAATCGTTCCCGGCACCTATACCGTGGACACCAACCTGGACTATATGGCCATAGTGTCCGCTATGAAGAAGGGCTCCCAGTACCGCGCCATCGTCAAGGTGGTCATCCCCGAGGGCTTCACCATGAAGGATATTTTCGCCCGTCTGGCCGAAAACAAGGTCTGCGACGAAGCCTCCCTCTGGGCAACCGCCCGGACCCACAAATTCTCCTACAGCTTCCTGGACGACCTGCCCATCGCGGACAACCGCCTGGAGGGCTACCTGTTCCCCGACACCTATGACTTCTACGTGGGGGAGGATCCGGTTGACGTTTTGAGCAAAATGCTGTCCAACTTCAACCGCAAGCTCACCGCCGACATGCGGGCCCGGGCCGAGAGCATGGGCTATTCCATCCACGAAATCGTGACCATCGCCGCCATGGTCGAGCGCGAGGCCGCCAACGCCCAGGAGGCCCCCACCATCGCCTCGGTCATCTACAACCGCCTGCGCAGCGACAGCTTCCCCTACCTGGAAATCGACGCCACCATCCTGTACGCCCTGCCCGAACACAAGGATCAGCTCACCGACGCCGACCTGCAAATCGACAGTCCGTACAACACCCGCCTGTATCCCGGCCTGCCCCCCGGCCCCATCGCCTCCCCCGGCCGCTCCTCCCTCGTGGCGGCCCTCGACCCGGATGAGACCAACTACTATTTTTACGCGGTCAACAAAGACGGCGTACACCAGTTCTCCCGGACGCTGGCCGAACACAACAAGGTGGTCGAAGAGGCGAAACAGGCCGCCGCCGCGGGCGGCTAACCCCGGCGCGCCTCGAACCGCGCCCCGTTTATCCCCCCTCAATTTTTGTTGACTGTCAGGAGGAACCAACATGCAGCCGTTGGGGCTCAATGAAATCCGCGAAAAATTCCTGTCCTTTTACGAGGGCAAGGGCCATTTGCGTCTGCCCAGCTTTCCCCTCATCCCCCAAGGGGACGCCTCCCTGTTGCTCATCAACTCGGGCATGGCCCCCCTAAAGCCCTATTTCTCCGGCGAGGTCACCCCGCCCCGGGCCCGGGCCACCACCTGCCAGAAGTGTATCCGCACCCCCGACATTGAGCGGGTGGGCCAGACCTCCCGCCACGGCACCTTCTTCGAGATGCTGGGCAACTTTTCCTTCGGCGACTACTTCAAGCGGGAGGCCGCCGCCTGGGCCTGGGAATTCTGCACCGGCGTCATGGCGATGCCCCCCGACAAGCTCTATATCTCGGTCTACCTCGACGACGACGAGGCCTACGACATCTGGACAAAGGAGATCGGCGTCGAGCCCTCCCATATGACCCGCCTCGGCAAGGCGGACAACTTCTGGGAGATCGGCGCGGGCCCCTGCGGCCCCTGCTCCGAGATTTACTTCGACCGGGGCGCGGAAAACGGCTGCGGCAGCCCTGACTGCAAGGTGGGCTGCGACTGTGACCGCTACGTGGAGTTCTGGAACCTGGTGTTCACCCAGTTCAGCAACGACGGCCAGGGCAACTATACCCCCTTAAAACAGAAAAACATCGACACCGGCATGGGCCTAGAGCGTCTGGCCTGCCTCATGCAGGGGGTGGACAACCTCTTCGAGGTGGACACCATCAAACGCATCCGGGAACACATTTCGGCCATCGCCGGGGTGCCCTACCGCCAGAGCGACCGCTCCGACATCTCCCTGCGCATCGTCACCGACCACATCCGTTCCACCACCATGCTGGTCTGCGACGGCGTTCTGCCTTCCAACGAGGGGCGGGGCTATGTCCTGCGCCGCCTGCTCCGCCGGGCCGCCCGGCACGGGCGTCTGTTGGGGGTGCGCAAGCCCTTCCTTTTCGAGGTCTGCCGCACCGTCGTGGAAAACAGCGAGCAGGCCTATCCCGCCCTGCGGGAGAAAGCCGACGCCATCGCCCGGGTCATCCGCGCCGAGGAAGAGCGTTTTGAGAAGACCATCGACGCCGGTCTGGGCCTGCTCCGGGAGACGGTGGAGCGCCTCCGCGCCGCCGGAACCTCGGAACTGCCCGGGGATAGCGCCTTCAAACTGTACGACACCTTCGGTTTCCCCGTGGACTTGACCGTAGAGATTTTGGAAGAGGAACACATGACCCTGGACCGGGCCACTTTCGACGCCCTGATGAAGCAGCAGCGGGAACGGGCCCGGGCCGCTCGGGCCGCCTTGGGCGACCAGGGCTGGGCCGCCCTGGATTTGGGTCTTGACCGCGACCTGCGCACCGTCTTCACCGGCTACGACGCCTTGACCGGCCGGGGCCGCGTGCTGGCCATCGCCGCCGAGGGCGCCCTGCGGGACAGCGTTTCCGAAGGGGAGACCGTCAGCGTCGCCCTGGACGAGACCCCCTTCTACGCCGAAAGCGGCGGTCAGGTGGCCGACGCCGGGCAGCTGGTCTCAGAAAACGCCGTCCTCCGGGTAGACGACGTCAAAAAAACCAAGGACGGCAAGTACCTGCACATCGGCGAAGTGCTCTCCGGCGAACTGTCCAAGGGTGAGACCGTGTCCGCCCAAGTCGATGCCGAGCGCCGCCGCGCCGTCGCCCGCGCCCATTCAGCCACCCATCTGCTCCACAGCGCCCTGCGCCAAGTGCTGGGCGATCACGTGGAGCAAGCCGGGTCGCTGGTGGAACCGGACAGACTGCGCTTTGACTTCACCCATTACGCCGCCGTCACCCCCGAACAGCTGGCCGACGTGACCGACCGCGTCAATCGCATGGCCCTCACCGTGACGCCGGTCTCAGTGCGGGAAATGCCGGTGGCCGAGGCCAAAGCCCTGGGAGCCATGGCCCTGTTCGGCGAAAAATACGGGGACGTCGTCCGGGTCGTGCGGATGGGCGAGCTGTCCGTCGAGCTCTGCGGCGGCACCCATTTGGAAAACACCGCCGGGGTCGGCCTGTTCGCCCCTCTGGGCGAGTCCTCCGTGGCCGCCGGGGTGCGGCGCGTCGAGGCCCACGTGGGCCTGCGGGCGTTGGCCGACACCCGAACCGACGCCGCCCTGCTGGACAGCCTGGCCGCCCGTTTCAAAGTCCGCCCCCAGGAACTGACCGCCCGGGCCGAACAAACCCTCACCGGTCTGCGCGCCGCCCAGCGGGCGTTGGAGAAACTCCGCGCCGACGGGCAGCGGGGCGGCCTGGAAACGCTGCTGGCCTCCGCCAAAACCGTCGGCGGCCTCAAGGTCATCGCCGCCGAGCAACCCGGCGCGGACCCCGAAACCCTCCGCGCCGCCGGGGACTTCCTCCGGGACAAGGAACCCAACCTGGCCGCCGTGCTGGCCGTCCTGACGGAGGATAAAATCACCTTCCTGGCCGTCTGCGGCAAAGAGGCCGTCGCCCGCGGCGTCCGCGCCGGCGACCTCATCAAAGCCGTCTCCCAAGCCGCCGGCGGCTCCGGCGGCGGCCGCCCCGACAGCGCCATGGGCGGCGGCAAAGACCCCAGCAAACTAAACGAAGCCCTATCGTTGGTTGAGGGCCTGGTCGAAACGCGGTTAAACGCCAAATAATGACACAATTAAAAATAGATGCGCCGCTGCGCGGCGGATTGAATATCAAATCATCGCGCACAGCGCGATACCACAATTTTTAATTCTAAATTTTTAATTTTTAATTCTTCCTACATCGCATTGAACGGAGCTGACCACCATGCCTGACGATTGCCTGTTCTGCAAAATCGCCTCCGGCGCCATCCCCTCCAAAAAGGCCCACGAGGACGACCTCGTGCTGGCCTTTTACGACATCGCCCCCGCCGCGCCGGTGCACATCCTGGTCATCCCCAAACAGCACATCCCCTCGGCGGCGGCGCTGGGCGAACAGCACGCCGCCCTGCTGGGGCATCTCTTCGCCGTGATCGCCAAACTGGCCGCCGAGCTGAAGCTGGACGACGGCTTCCGCGTCGTGTCCAACGTCGGCGAGCTGGCCGGGCAGTCGGTGCCCCATCTGCACTTTCACCTGCTGTCCGGGCGGGCGCTGGCCTGGCCGCCCGGCTGATGCCAGCCCCGGAACGCGCCCCCCGGGTGTTGGCCCGCCCCCTGTGCGCGGTGGGCTTTTCCTTTGCCGCCGCCCTGTTCGCGGCGGGGTATCTGCTACCCGGGGACACCTTGCCCCTGTTCGGGTTTGTTCTGCTGGCCGCCGGGGCGGCTTTCCTCGCCCTCACCTTTTTTCTCACATGTAAGAATGTCCTCAGAGCCGCTCTGCTGATTGCCCTCGGGCTGTCGGCGGGGCTGTTTTGGCGCTGGGGCTACGACCAGCTGTTCCTCCGGCCCGCCCTCATTTGGGACGGGCAGACCGTCGCCGTCGCCGCCGAAGCGCTGGATTTTCCCTCCGAAACCCCATACGGCGCGCGGGTGACCGCCCGGCTGACCTTTCCGGACGGCGGGCGGTTCCGCGCCGTCCTATACCTCGACGAATTCACCGACCTGCGCCCCGGCGACCGTCTGACCCTCACCGTCAAATGCACAGCCCCGTCCCCCGACGACCCCAACGACCCTCTGGCCTACGACCGCCCCCGGGGCGCTATCCTCCGGGCTACCCAGGCCGCCGGGCCCGTGGTGCTCACCCGCCCGGACGCGCCCACCTTCGTTCACTGGCCGCGCTATATCGCCCGCGCTCTGGGCGACGGGCTGAACAACGCCCTGCCGCCCGCCCAAGCCGCCCTGACCCGCGGCTTCCTCCTGGGGCAGGACGACGACCTCTCCGAGGGCTTCCGCGCCGCGCTCAACGACACCGGCACCGCCCACACCGTCGCCGTGTCCGGCCTACATGTGAGCTTTCTGGTGGGCCTGATCCTGCTTGTCACCGGCAACCGGCGGCGGGCCATCTGGCTGGGTGTGCCGGTCATCTTTCTGTTCGTAGCGGTGGCGGGGTTCCCCCCCTCGGCCATGAGGGCCGGCATCATGCAGCTCAGCCTGCTGCTGGCCTACGCGCTGGGACGGGAGGGGGACGGGCTAACCGCCCTGGCCTTTGCCCTCGTCCTCCTCACCGCCGTCAACCCCTATGCCGTCGCCGACGTGGGGCTTCAGCTCTCCTTCGCCTCCGCCCTGGGCATCCTCCTCTTTGCCCGGCGTTTTTATGACGCGCTGTCCGCCCACAAACTTTGGCCGGAAAAATTCCTGCCCAAAGGCCGCCGTTATATCCTGTCCACCCTGGCCACCTCCCTGGCGGTGCTCATCTTCGCCGAACCCCTCATCGCCCTTCACTATGACACCCTCTCCCTGGTCTCGCCCTTTGCCAACCTGCTGACCCTGTGGTCGGTGGCCGTCTCCTTCGCGGGCAGCGCCGTTGTGGCGTTGCTGTCCCTGATTTGGACCCCGCTGGCCGTCGGCGCGGGCTTTGTGGTCATGCCCTTTACCTGGTTCTATGAGACGGTCATCCGCGCCCTGGCCCAACTGCCCTTCGCCGCCCTGAAACTGACCAGCCCCTACTTTGCTTGGTGGGGGCTGCTCGTCTATCTGCTGTTCTGGCTGCATCTCTTCTGGCCCAAGCGGGAAGGGGAGCGGCGACGGCCCTTCGGAACCCTTGGCGTGGCCGCCGCGGCCCTGGCGCTGGCCATGACCCTGTCCTTCGTCCAGCCGGAGCCCTTGCGCATCATCGCCCTCAACATCGGCCAAGGGCAATGTATCCTGGTGCTCACCCCCACCCAAACCGCCGTGATCGACTGCGGCGGCAACCTGTCCGATGTGGCGGGCATCGCCGCCGACACCCTCAGGGGCTTGGGTCGCCGCCGCATCGATCTGCTGGCCCTCACCCATGCCCACGAGGATCACGCGGGCGGCGTGGAGGCGTTGCTGGAACTGATGGAGGTGGGATCCATCGCCCTGCCCGCCATCGACAGCGCGGGAGTCAGTCTCCGGCAGGAGGTTCTGTTTTTGGCCCGGCGGCAGGGCATCCCGGTGGCCGAAATCAGCCAGACCACCGATTGGCCCCTGGGCGCGGCCGCCGTCACCCTTTACCCGCCCCTGAGCCTGACCGCCGAAAACGAAATGTCCCTGGCCATGCTGGTACATATGGGCCAATTTGAGTTCCTGGTCACCGGCGACATGAGCGCCGCCATGGAACGCGCCCTGGTGCGCCGAGAAACCTTGCCCGACATCGAGGTGCTCATGGTCGGCCATCACGGCTCCAAATACGCCTCCTCCGACGGCCTGCTCACAGCCGTCGCCCCCGAAGCCGCCGTCATCTCGGTGGGCCGCAACAACTACGGCCATCCCACCGAAGAAACCCTAACCCGCCTGCGCGACCACGGCATAGAAATCTACCGCACCGACCAATCCGGTAACATCACCATCCTAATCGGCTAGACCATCCCCCGCTTCCCGTCCCGTCTTCCGTCTCCCATCTTCTGTCATCTATCCTCTATCCTCTGTCTTCTCCATAAAAAGTCGAAGCCACCACGCGGCAAATTAAATCATCGCGCGCAGCGCGATTCCGAAATTTTTCATTTTTAATTCTTAATTAACCCCCGTTTCTGTCATCTGTCATCTGAAAGGGGTCCCCCTCCATGAAAACCACCCCCCCCGATCCTGGCCTGACCGCCCTCAAGCAGGCCCTCAAAACAGGCCAGCCTAAGCGGCTGTATGTCTTCCATGGCGAGGAAACCTACCTGCTACACCACTACCTGGGCCTGCTAAAAAAATCACTGGTGGAGCCCGCCTTTGAAGCCTTCAATTTCGTTTCGCTGGAAGCCCGGGGGCTGACCCCCGAGGGGCTGACCGAGGCGGTGGAGAGCCTGCCCGCCTTCGCGCCCCGCAAGCTGGTGGTGGTGCGGGATTTTGACGTCTTCAAGCCGGGGGAGGAGTTCAAAGAGCCCCTGGAGCGCCTGTTGGCCGACCTGCCCGAGACCGTCTGCCTGGTGTTTTACTACCTGACCGTCCCCTGCAAGCCGGACGCCCGCACCAAGCTCTATACCCTTGTCAAAAAAAATGGCGCGCTCGTCGCCTTCAACCTCCGGCAAAACGCCGACCTCATCCCCTGGATCATCCGCCATTTCGCCGACAGCCACAAGAGCATCGACCGGGCCCTCTGCGAATACCTGCTCTTCCGCTGCGGCCATTCCATGACCGCCCTCAACACCGAGATCGAAAAGGTGGCCGCCTGGGCCCCGGAGCCCCACATCGAACAGCGGGACATCGACGCGGTGGTCACGCCGGTGCTGGACGCGGTGGTCTTCGACATGACCGACGCCCTGGCCGCCGGGGACGCGTCCCGCGCCCTGTCGGTGCTGCTCACCTTGCGGGAGATGAAGGAGGAGCCGATTGTCCTGCTGGCGGTGCTAGGCAAAAACCTCCGGGGCCTGTACGCCGCCAAGCTGGCCCACGAAGCCGGGCAGGGCTCCCGAGCCCTCATGCAACTCCTGGGCTACCACTCTACCTCTACCTACCCCGCCGAGAAGCTGATGCAGGCGTCCCGGCGGCGCTCCATGGCCTGGTGCCGCCGGGCGGTGGAGCTGTGCGCCGAGAGCGACCTAACTCTCAAATCGGGCGGCGGCCGGGGCGACCGAGGCCGGGTCATCGAGTGGATCATCGCCAGCCTGAGCGCCAACATCCTCTGACCCCGCCCCCTCGCGCCTCCGCAAAATGTACTGAATTTTACCGGGATTAAATCGCGGTCACTTGTCGCTATTTTTGGTCCAAACTGTTATATCAATACAGATAAAGGGAATTTTGATGTCACGACAATTGCCTGACAGTTACAGGGTATTGTCACCCTTCATGACAATCCAGCATTCCCAAGGGGTTGCCCCCACACCTCTGTTCAGACCCCAACTTCTGACATTTGCCCGCTGAAAGGTCGTCACGCCTATGCGTCCCCGTATCAAAGAGGTCCTCGTCGTCGAGGGCCGGTATGACAAAAACACGCTCCTCCAAGTGGTGGACGCCCTTGTCGTCACCACCGACGGCTTCGGCGTCTTCCGGGACGGGGAGAAGCGGGCCCTCCTGCGCCGCCTGGCGTCTGAGCGGGGGATCATCCTGCTCACCGACAGCGACGGCGCGGGGTTTCTCATCCGAAACCATCTCAAAGGCGTCCTGCCCCCCGTCGGCGTCAAACAGGCCTATATCCCCGACGTAAGGGGCAAGGAGCACCGCAAACGCTTGCCCGGCAAGGAGGGCAAGCTGGGCGTCGAGGGCATGTCCCCCAAGGTGCTACTCGACGCCCTGCGCCGCGCCGGGGCCACCTTCGAGGACGGGGACGGGGCGGGGAACCCGCCGCCCGAACGGCGTCGGCTGACCAAAGCCGACCTCATGCGCCACGGCTTGTCCGGCCGCCCGGACAGCGCCGCCCGCCGCGCCAAACTGCTGGCCCGCCTCTCCCTCCCCGAACACATGACCGCCAACGCCTTGCTGGAAGTCCTGTCCGCGCTGTACGCCGAGGAAGAATGGGAAGCCGTCCTGGCCGACATGCAATCGACCGATATATAATTTCAAATTTTACACGAAAGCACTTGTTTTTCACCACAATTTACTGTAAAATATATGATTCCTATACGCGCATGTACCGGGAGGGAAATTACACCTTCCGGGTGAGCGCCGTGAGCGGCATCATAGAGTTCGCCAATGACAGCCCATATTCCGAGGACAGCCCGGTAGCCCACATCACCCTCGATCCGTCCGTAAGCACCTTGATCACCGTCACCGCGTCGGAAGGCGGACGGATCATCGCCGGAGGGGGCCGATATCGGAAGGGTGCGTTCCTCGAACTATTCGTCACCGCCAACGCGGGCTATACCATCGACGGTTGGTACGAAAACGGGGAGAAAATCTCTTCCTCAGAATGGTACTACTTCCTCGTCGAAAACGAACGAACCCTCCAGGCCCGCTTCACGTACACGGGCAACCTCCTCGCCCCTACCATCGCATACAACCCGCTGTCCCAATCCAAAAACGTCGGCAAGAGCGCCCGTTTTGAAGTAATCGCCCTCAGCCTCGTCACCCCTCTCGGTACGCTGTATTACCAGTGGCAAAAGGACGGCGAGGACATCCCCGGTGCGACCGAATCCGTATACGAGATTGACGCCGTAACCGTCGCCCACGCGGGCGCGTACACCTGCTTGGTGACCACCCTCTACCGCCTGGCGGGAGAGCCCGCCGTCAGCGGCGACGTTCCCTTCCCCGACGTAAAGACCGGCGAATGGTACACCGACGCCGTCATCTGGGCCGCGCAAGCCGGTCTGGTGAAAGGCTATCTCGACGGCACGTTTGGTTGGAACGACCCGGTCACCCGGGAACAGGCCGTAACCGTCCTGTACAACTACGCCAAGGCAAAGGGTTGGGATGTCAGCGCCGCCAATGGCCTGGCCGCCTTCGAGGACGCCGATGAGATTTCCGATTGGGCGCTTCCCGCCCTGAAATGGGCCGTAGCGGTGGGCCTCCTCAAGGGCCGCACCGAGACCACCACCGTCCCCGCGGGCAGTTCCACCCGCGCCGAACTGGCCACCTTGCTCAAACGCTTCGCGGATTTGTTCGACCTCCCGGCGGAAGACGCGGCGGACTGACGCGCCGTCTCACCTTTCTATCGGCCATACCAAACCCCCACGCGGAATCGTTCCGCGTGGGGGTTTTTGTCCGTCCCAAAAAATATCGGGCGCCCAGGAATAATCTCACTCCCCAGGCAAACACTATATGCGCATTCAAAATTAACCATGTGATGAGGAGGTACCCACCTTGACGTCAAAATCCCGTGTCCTGTGTTTCGCCCTGATCTTGGCTTGCCTTGGCCTGGCGGCCCCGGGCGGTTTGGCCCTTGGGGCGGGCGGCGATGTGCCCAACCCGGAAACCCTGTACAAATACGCCCCGGTCGGCAGTGAAATCACCTTCAGCACCGAGGAATTCGCCGGATTCTTCGGAGAAACGCTGATCCTTGACGGCATCGTGCTGGCCGAGCTGCCCCCGCCCAGCGAAGGCGCGCTCAAATGCGGCGGACGGGAGATGCTGGCCGGGGAGGCGGTCGTCGCCGAAGCGCTGAATTCCCTGCGCTTTGTCCCGGCGGCCAAACGGGAGGTCAGCGCCAGCTTCCGCTTCCTGCCCGTGTTCCAGGGCCGTCTGGGGGAGAGCATTGTCACCGTGGAGCTCCGACTGGGCCGGGAAAATCAGGCCCCCACCGTGGAGGACATGACCCTTGTCACCTACAAAAACACCGCCCTAACCAAACGCTTCCGGGGCAGCGACCCCGACGGCGAC
>JAITQI010000138.1 GCA_031289065.1 Oscillospiraceae bacterium | reverse complement strand
TGATGGAGCGGGCCGGAGCCCTGATTCAGGCCGGGGTGGACGTGCTGGTGCTCGACTCGGCCCACGGCCATTCCCTGGGCATCCTCCAGGCCCTCAAAGAGCTGAAAGCCCGCTGGCCGTCGGCCCAGGTGATGGCCGGCAATGTGGCCACCGCCGAAGGGGCCCGCGCCCTGTGTGAAAACGGGGCCGACGCCGTCAAGGTGGGCATCGGCCCGGGCTCCATCTGTACCACCCGCGTCGTAGCCGGTATCGGTGTCCCCCAGATCACCGCCATCTACGACGCGGCCCGCGAGGCGCAGCGCTACGGCGTTCCCGTCATCGCCGACGGCGGCATTCAGTATTCGGGCGACATCGTCAAAGCCCTGGCCGCCGGGGCCGACACGGTCATGATCGGCGCGGCCTTCGCCGGCTGCGAGGAAGCCCCCGGCGACAGCGAAATCTACCAGGGCCGCCAGTTCAAGGTCTATCGGGGCATGGGCTCCCTGGGCGCCATGCAACAGCCGGGCGGCAGCGCCGACCGCTATTTCCAGGCCGAAAGCAAGAAACTCGTGCCCGAAGGCGTGGAGGGCCGGGTGCCCTACAAGGGCCCCCTGTCGGACACGGTTTTCCAATTCATCGGCGGCGTCCGGGCCGGCATGTTCTACTGTGGGGCCCCCAACATTCCGTATTTGCAGGAACACGGAAAGTTCGTCTCCATCACCGGCGCGGGCCTCAAGGAGAGCCATCCCCACGACATTTACATCACCAAGGAAGCGCCCAACTATACCCCCAACGCAATGGGGTGAGTATCGAACGCATCCAATCCAAGCTAACCCCATAACCCCACCCACATCCACAGAAAGGAACATCACCCACATGAAACTCTCTTTTTCCACGGTAGGCTGCCCCAACTGGCGTTGGAACGAAGTCCTCGCCGCCGCCAGCGACTTAGGGTATGACGGCATCGAACTGCGCGGACTGGGCGAAGAACTCAAAACCCCCAGTATCGACCTGTTCAGCCCGGCCCGCGTGTCCGGCACCCGGGGCGAACTGGCCATGCGCGGCCTGTCCGTCTTCTGCCTGGCCAGCGACGTGCTCCTGCACAGCGAGGACGGCAACGCCCTGGTTGACGCCGGAGCCTATATCGAGCTGGCCCGCGCCCTGGGAACGCCCTATGTCCGTGTCCTGTGCGACAGCTGGGGCGAACCCGGCCCGGTGGATGAGGATTTGGTGTATAAGCGTTTGCGGGCCCTGGCCCCCGCCGCCGCCGCCGCGAGCGTCACCCTGCTGGTGGAGACAAACGGCGTCTGGTCGGACACCGGGAAGCTCAAACAGCTCCTGGGCGCGGTGGACAGCTCCGCCGTGGCCGCCCTGTGGGACGTCAACCACCCCGTCCGCAATTTCGGCGAAACGGTACAGACGACCTGGAACAACATCGGCCCCTACGTGCGGCATGTCCACCTCAAGGACAGCGTCTCAGAAAACGGCAAAACCGTTTACAAACTGCTGGGCTACGGCGACCTGCCCCTGCGGGAGGCCCTGTCCCGGCTCAAGGGGGTGGGGTTTGACGGGGCCCTGTCCATGGAGTGGGTCAAGCGGTGGAACGCGGAGCTGGAGGACGCGGGGATCGTGTTCGCCCACTATGTCTATCAGGTCAAAAAACTGTGGCAGGAGGCTTGAACCCCTCACATGTCCGAGTGTAAACGATACGACGAAGCCAGCCAGCGGGCCTATACGGCCCGCCTGCGGGCGTGGACGGGGGGCGCGGAGACGCCCCCGCTGGCGTTTGTGGACACCTACGGCTGCCAGCAAAACGAGGCCGATTCGGAGACCCTCCGGGGAATGCTGGCCGAAATGGGCTACGCCTTCACCGACGACGAGTACGCCGCCGACCTCATTCTGATCAACACCTGCGCCGTGCGGGAACACGCCGAAATGCGGGTGCTGGGCAACGTGGGCGCGCTTGTCCACACCAAAAAGGCCAAGCCCGGCCAGCTCATCGCCCTGTGCGGCTGCATGATGCAGGAGCCGGAGGCGGTGGAGAAGGTCAAACAGTCCTACCGGCATGTGGGGCTAGTCTTCGGGCCCCACGCCCTGCCCCGGTTCCCCCAGCTGCTGTATGAGGCCCTGGAAAAAACGGGGCGGGTGTTCGACGTTGACGAAGGAGACAACCGGATCGTCGAGGGCCTGCCGGTGCGCCGGGGGGAGCCCCCCCGGGCCTGGGTGTCGGTCATGTACGGCTGCGACAATTTTTGCTCGTACTGTATCGTGCCCTACGTCCGGGGCCGGGAGCGCAGCCGAACGCCGGAGAACATCCTGCGCGAGACGGCGGCCCTGGTGGCCGACGGCTACACCGAACTGACCCTCCTGGGCCAGAACGTCAACTCCTACGGCAAGGGCCTGCCCGGAAGCCCCGACTTCGCCGGGCTGCTCGACGCGGTCTGCGCCCTGCCGGGGGACTTCACGGTGGGCTTCATGACCTCCCACCCCAAGGACGCCACCCCCCGCCTGTTCGATACGATGGCCAAAAACCCCAAGGTGCGCCGCCACCTGCACCTGCCCTTCCAGTCGGGCAGCGACCGGGTGCTGGCCGCCATGAACCGGGGATACACCCGTGCGGCCTATCTGGGCCTCATTGACCGCGCCCGGGCGGCCATGCCGGGACTCAACCTGACCAGCGACGTGATCGTCGGCTACCCCAACGAGACCGAGGAGGACTTCGAGGCCACCCTGGCCCTCATTCGCCGGATCCGGTTTGACAACCTGTTCACCTTCATCTATTCCAAACGCCCCGGCACCCCCGCCGCCGCGCTGTCCGATTCGGTTTCGGACGCTACCAAGCGGGAACGCATGGCCCGCCTGCTGGCCGCGCAAAAGGAAATCCGGGCGGGACGCTGACGGGAAACGCTGACGCCGCCGCCCCATCGCGGCGCGGACATGTCCGACCTATAACAGGAGGGAACCCCCTTTGAATCAGTTTTCCAGAACAGAACTCCTGCTGGGCCGCGAGGCGATGGACAGGCTGCAAGCCGCCACGGTGGCCGTCTTCGGGATCGGAGGCGTGGGCGCGTATACCGCCGAGGCGTTGGCCCGCAGCGGCGTGGGCGGTCTGGCCCTCATTGATGACGACAAAATCTGTCTGACCAACGTCAACCGCCAGCTCATCGCCACCACCAAGACGGTGGGCCGGGCCAAAATCGAGGTCATGGCCGAGCGGATTCGGGAGATAAACCCCCATGCCAAGGTGGAACTGATCTCCTGCTTTTACAACACGGACACCGCCGACGGCGTAGACCTGACCCGGTTTTCCTACGTGGTGGACGCCATCGACACGGTCTCCTGCAAGCTGCTCCTGGTGGAGCGGGCCAAGGCCGCCGGGGTGCCGGTCATCAGCTGCATGGGGGCGGGCAACAAGCTCGACCCCACCCGGCTGGAGGTGGCCGACCTCGCCAAAACCGATTTTTGCCCCCTGGCCCGGGTCATGCGCAAGGAACTGCGCAAGCGGGGCATTTTGCACCTGAAGGTGGTCTACTCCCGGGAGCCCGCCCTGGAACCCATCGTCACCGATTGCACAAGCTGCAAAAAGGGCTGCGTCTGCCCGCCCGGCACCACCC
>JAITQI010000129.1 GCA_031289065.1 Oscillospiraceae bacterium | reverse complement strand
AGAAGCCCGCCGCCAAGAGGCGGTCGTCATCGACGACTTTTTATCCAACAAACTGGCGGGGCACGCCTGACGACGACCCCCGTTCCCATAACCGCTGACAAAGGAGTGTTCCCAACATGGCCGATGAAAAAAAGAAAAAGCAGCGCGGGAAGGACGACCCGGCGGGCACCCCCGCCGGACAGCCGGACACGCGGGGCGGAAGACGGGACAGGCGGGACGCCCCGCCCAAGAACACGGACAAAAAACGGCGGGCCAAGAAGCCGGGGACACCCCTCAAAGGGGCCCTGGTCACCCTGCTGATGGTTGTCCTGCTGGCGGGCGCGGCGGGCGCGGCGCTTTTTTTTAACCTCTTCCAAAGCCGCGACAAGGCCATCGACATGCTGGGCTGGACCGACGAGGCCGCCGCCCACAGACAGGAGCAGCTCTCCGACTGGGAAACCCAGCTCAACAACGACGCCCAGACGCTGGCGTCCCAGCAAAAAGAAATAAAATTGCGGGAGGACAGCGTGCAGGGACGGGAGAGCGTCGTCGCCCGTCGGGAGGGCGAATTGGACGACCAAATCGGACAGTATGAGGAATTGATCGCTCAACTCGAGGCCAAAAACAACGATATAAAAACCGTGATCAAATCCGTGGAAAGCATGAGCGCCGAAAACGCCGCCGCCATGCTGATGGAAATGAAAGACCGGAAAACCATGGTCTCCCTGTTCTCCCAACTCAAGCAGACTTCAAAAACAGCCATTTTGGAGGCGCTTGACGCCAAATCCGCCGCCGCGTTGGCGGAAGATTTGACCGGTTGAGCGCGTTTTCTATCGCAGAATACCGACCCGAGGAGGTTCCCTATGAACGATACCGTAACCCCTTTGGCCAGCGCCGCCCCCAGCCCCTCCAGAAGCGCGGCGGCCCCTTCCCAGGATAGGGGAGCGCCGCGTTCGGCGCGGTCATTTGCCGACATCGTGGAAGCCGCTATCCGGCCGCCCGAACAAAAACGGACGCCTCGCTCGTCCAGACGCGGCGAGGGAGAGGAACGCCCGGAAGAGGCGATCGCCCTCTTCGCCCTGACGGCAAGCCCCGCCGAGGAACCCACCGCCGTCCCCGCGGAGGAGGCATCCGCTACCCCCGGCGCCCGCGCCCTCGAAAACGCCTCGGACGTCCCGGCCTTCAAAAACCCGGCGGCTCCGGACATCCAGGAGCCTTCGCTTCCCGTGCTCGCAAAACAGCCCGGCAACATAACGGATAAGCTCTATTCCCCCGGCGACCCGCTGCCCCGGGCCCGGTTCGCCCCCCCGGAAGCCGCCGCCTTGCTGACCAACCGCCTGGAGGCGGCCCCCGTGCCGACGGCGGCGGATGAAGAGGGACGGCAAGCCCTCGCCCAGCTTCTGGGTGAGACCGAACCCCCCGTCGCCGAAGAGCTGCGGGAAGTCCTGCCCCAGGCGATGGATATGCGCGCCCGGTTGGCCGCCCTGACCCAGGAAGTCCGGCGCACCGCTCTCACGGACGGCGAAACCGCGCCCCCGCTGCCCGAAACCGAGGCGGAGGGCACGACGGCGCAACCCGTCGTCGCCGCCGATACAGAGGCTCAAAACGGCAAAACCGCCGCCGAGGGATCCTCCGCCGGACAGCCGGAGACGGCGCGGACAGCCGCCACCCAACGGGCCGACAGCGCCCGGGAATACGCCGGGCTCATCTCCCTGCTGCAGACACAGTCCCCCGAAACCCTGGCCGGGTCTGTGCCCAGCGAACCCACGGTATCCCCGTCCCAGATCATTCGGCAGATCGTGGAGACCACAGCTTTCAGTCAGACCGGAAGCATCTCCCAGATTCGCCTTCAGCTCAACCCGGAGTTTTTGGGTCGGGTCAATATCGTCCTGACGGCCACCGCCGACGGCCTGGCCGCCCGCATCCACGCCCAGAGCGACGCGGCGCGGGAACTCCTGTCGGCCAACCTCGCCCAGCTTCAGTCGGAACTGAAACAGGCGGGGGTCAACATGAAAAGCATTGACATTGTGCAGCCCGGCCTGTCCGGCCAGACCCGGGGCGGGATGGGGCAATCCTGGGACGGCTCCGACGAGAACAGCCGCCAGGAACTGTACGAATCCTGGGGCCAGCCCCGCCCGGTGACCATCGCCCGCTTCCGTCAAATGGCCCGTGTGCCCCTCGTGTCGGCTTACGACCATGCCGATTACGTGGGCAGCACCGGGGTGGATTTCCGGGCGTGAGCCGTCCCCTCCGGGCAACCGTATCACGCTCATGCGAGAAAAGAGGTTTTTACGATGTCTGACGCCCTTTCGGCTCTGACCGGCAACGCCGATCTTCTGTATTCCCAACAGGTCAAAAAGGCAAACAGTGAATTGGGCAAGGATCAGTTCCTGCAAATGCTGATCACCCAGCTGCAAAACCAAGATCCCCTCGCCCCCAGCGGCGACACCGAGATGATCGCCCAGATGGCCCAGTTCTCCGCCCTGGAGGCCATGACAAACCTGGTCTCCTCCTTCTCCCAGACCCAGGCCTACAGCATGATCGGCAAAGGGGTCATCGCCACCGTCCGGGATTCGGCCAGCGGCATCGTCCGGGAGATCGGCGGCCGGGTGGACTCGGCCGGTCTCAAGGACGGACGGGCCTATGTCATGGTGGGCGACGCCTTGGTTTGGGCGGACGACATCTCCCAGGTGTTTGACGACAGCGTCCTCACCGGGGATCTGTCCTCCATCTTGGCCGGCGCCAGCATGGTGGGCAAGTACGTCCGCGCCGAGGTCGGCTCGGGGGAGGCAAAACAGCTTGTCGAAGGCCCGGTGCTCCGCATGTCCCTGAGCGACGGCAACCTGTTCCTGATCCTCCAGACCGAGGACGGCGAACAGCGGATCCTGCTGGCCCAGGTCACCGAAATTTCCAACGAACCCTTCCCTGTCGTCCCGGAAACCCCGGAAGACCCCGAAGGGGCGATCCCGGGCATCCCCGAGGGAGACCTGCCCGAACCGCCCGAAGAGATCCCCGGCGGGGCGGACTGAGAAAAAACACCGGGGGATTGCCCCCCGTAAACAACCGAGACCCCTGACAATTTCACATTTGAAAGGATTTGATCCTATGCTTCGCTCCATGTTCGCCGGTGTGTCCGGCCTCCGCAATCACCAGGTCAAAATGGACGTCATCGGCAACAACATCGCCAACGTCAACACGGTGGGCTACAAGATGAGCCGCGCCACTTTCCAGGAAATGTACAGCCAGACCCTGCGGGGCGCCTCCTCGCCCACGGGCATATCGGGCGGCACCAACCCCCTCCAGATCGGTTTGGGTGCCTCCACCGCCTCCATTGACGTGATCCATGAGCAGGGGGGCGCCCAGAGCACCGACCGTCCCCTGGACTTCTATATCGACGGCGAGGGCTTCTTCTGCGTGTCCCAGGGCGACGATATGCTCTACACCCGCGCCGGCAACCTCTATTTGGACGACAGCGGCTTTTTGGTCACCGCCAACGGCATGTATGTCCAGGGCTTCTGTATGCTGGACGACGCCTACCTGCCCGCCGGGTTTGACGCTACGATGCTCAACCAGATCACCAAAGTTGACGCCGACGCGCTGGACCCCGACGAGATGAAGGCCGAGATGAGTCGCATCTTCATTCCAGACAGCGAATTCTCCAGCTTCAGCGTGGACAAAAACGGCCTGATATCCGCCATTGACAAGAACAACCAGCTGGTGCCCATCGGGCAGATTCTCACGGCCAACTTCGTCAATCCCGGCGGACTGACCCGGGTGGGCAACAGCCTGTACGAGCGTTCCAACAACTCCGGCGGCCCCCAGTACAAGCGCCCGGACACCGACGGCGCGGGCAAACTGGTGCCGGGTACCTTGGAGATGTCCAACGTGGATCTGTCCAAGGAATTCACCGATATGATCATCACCCAGCGCGGCTTCCAGGCCAACTCCCGGGTCATCACGGTGTCCGACACCCTCCTCGAGGAGCTCATCAACCTGAAGCGATAAGCGCATAAATTTCCGGCGCGGGGTAAAGTTACCGCCCAAACGTTACGAACTACATTTCGCGGCGTGGTGGCGGGCCGAGAGAGCCCGCCCGGCCGGAAGGAGGTGCCCGCGTGATCCTTGTGACAAGACTCAACGGCAAGGAATACTTCATCAATCCGCACCTCATCGAGTTTGTGGAGGAGACGCCGGATACCGTCATCACCCTGACCACCGGCAAAAAGGTCGTCGTCGAGGAAAGCGCCGTCCAGGTGGTCGAGTTGGTGGCCGGTTACCGCAGACAGATCGCAACCGGGTTGCCGCGAGTCCTGCCCTTTCTGGACGGCGACGAAGGCGGCGTGTAGACAAAAGGGGGCCTTTTCCATGAAATGCAAACGGCGAGCCGCCCTGTTGCTGGCGGGGGCCATGCTGTGCGCCGGACTGCTTTTCGGTTGCGGCGCGAAAGAGGAATCCGAAGAACTCAAGACCTACCCCTATGACGCCGGAGAGTTCTTCACCAACATCAGGGACAGTAAAATGATGCTCAGTTGCGCCATCAAAATGGACTTGACCAGCGAAAAACTGTCCGCGGAACTGGTGGAAAAGGACTATATTGTAAAGGACGTCATCGGTACCCGGTTGCGGCAGATCACCGAGGAAGACCTGGCCCGGGAGGACTTTGTGTCCGAACTGGCCGACTCCCTGGTGGAACAGCTCAACGAGGCGCTGGAGAGCAGGCATTTTTACCGGGTCTACTTCATCCGGTTCGTGTACCAATGACAACAGACAGTAAATAGCAGACAGAAGCGGGGTGGTTTTTTGGCGGATGTCTTGAGTCAAAACGAGATTGACGCGCTGCTTAACGCAATTAATACCGGCGCGATGGACGTGGACGCGCCGCCCGAGGAATCCCTCCACGATCAGGCGCGCCTTTACGACTTTCGCACGGCCAATCGGTTTTCCAAGGAGCAGATGCGCACCCTCCACCTTGTATACGACAATTTCGCCCGCCTCTTCTCCACCTACCTGTCCGGCACGACCCGTTCCATGTGCGAGGTGGATGTGGTGGGGGTAGAGGAACTGAAATATCACGAGTTTGTCAACGCCCTGCCCAATCCGGTGCTGTTGTCCATCATCAGTATGCCCCCCCTGGCCGGGCCCACCCTGTTGGAAATGTCTCCCGACGTGGCCTATGCCATTATCAGCCGACTGCTGGGCGGCGGGAGCAGCGGCGGCGGCCTGTCCCGCAGCTTCACCGAGATCGAGCTGGTGCTTTTAGAGCGGATTATCCGCCAGTTTATCGGCCTGGTGAGCGAGGCGTGGGAGAAGGTCATCCCCGTCCGGGTGGCCCTGGAGCGCATCGAGACCAGCGCCCAGTTCGCGCAGATCGTGGCCCTGGGCGAGACGGTGGCCATTATCACCCTCGACGTCAAACTCGGCGACGCCCAAGGACTGATCAACTTTTGTCTGCCCCATCTGGCCATTGAACCCATCGGCAAACAGCTCAACACCAAGGTGTTGTTTCAGAGCGGCGTTGAGATGTCCCGCTCCATGCCCCAGGTCGCCGAGGACATTCGCCAGCGCATCCGCAGCACGCCGCTCACAGTGACGGCGGTATTCAAAGACACGCCGGCCTCGGTACGTGAAGTCCTGAGCCTCCAAGAGGGGGACGTGCTGCGGCTGGATCACCGGGTGGGGGACGCGCTCACGCTCAAGGTGGGCCATCTGTCCAAGTTCCGCGCTACATTCGGCACACAGGACAAAAAATACGCGGTGAGAATCTTGGACATCATCCGGGAGGAGGAACTTGACCATGAGTAACGGCCTGTCGCAAGCAGAGATCGACGCGTTGCTGCGCGGGGACGAGAGCGCGCCGTCGGAGGACGCCTCCGCCGAAGCGCCGGCACCGGAACAGGAGCCCCAAGCGGCCCCGAAAAAGGCATCGGCCCCAACCAAGGCGCAGGCCGCCGAGACGGCCCCCCCGGCGGCTCAACCGGAACCCCCGGCGGCCGTATCCCCGCCCCAAGACACCCCGGCGGCCGAGAATCTGCCCGAGGAAGAGGACGAGCCCGACTACAGCCATCTGCTGACGCCCCGCCAGACCGACGCCATGGGGGAGCTGGGCAACATCAGCATGGGCACCGCCGCGACGACCCTGTCCACCATGCTCAACCGCCGGGTGGACATCACCACCCCACATGTGACAGTGCAGACCATGCGCCAAATCGCCCGGCAATACCCGCTGCCCTTTGTGGCGGTGCAGGTACAGTACACCAAGGGCATCGAAGGCACCAACGTCTTGTTCCTCAAGGTGTCCGACGTCAAGATCATCACCGACCTGCTCATGGGCGGGGACGGTTCCAATACCGAAAAAGACCTCACCGAAATGCATTTGTCGGCCATCAGCGAGGTCATGAATCAGATGGTCGGTTCCTCCTCTACGTCCCTGGCCAAGCTCATAGGCAAGCCCATCGACATCTCCCCTCCCGTCTC
Organism: Oscillospiraceae bacterium; assembly: GCA_031289065.1. Taxonomy (GTDB): domain Bacteria; phylum Bacillota; class Clostridia; order Oscillospirales; family UBA929; genus JAIRTA01. Next base: position 2,107 of record JAITQI010000129.1, on the reverse strand, counting down.
CTATTCCGTCAACTTGGCCAATGACATCACCCAGGCCCCCTTCGACCACGTCGTCGGACCCATCGTCCGCACCAGCTTCTCCATGGAAGTGGAAGGGCTGATCCAGTCGGAGATCATGCAGGTCATGCCGGTGGAGTTCGCCGGGCAGTTGGTGGAAGGTCTGCTGAGCGGCGGCGCGGTGGCTGCCGTGGAGCAGCGCCAGACCAACGACGAAGAGGTCAAACGCGCCGCCATAGCCGCCCGGGATACTGGGGCCAAAGCCTCCGCCAAAGAAAAGGCCGCCCCCCCGGCCAAGAAGGCCGCGCCGCCCCCGCCGCCGCAACAGCAGGCCCGCCAGAGCGACCCGGCCTCGATGGTGGATGTGCACCCGGCGCCCATGGAGACCTTCGAGCGGGAGGACGTCACCCAGAGCGGCGAGGAAAACATGGAACTCCTCATGGACGTGCCCCTGTCAGTGTCGGTGGAGCTGGGCAAGAGCCGCAAGTATATCAAGGAAATCCTGGATTTCAACATGGGCTCCATCATCGTGCTGGACAAAATGGCCGGCGAGATGGTGGACGTGGTGGTCAACGGCAAACTGATCGCCAAGGCCGAGGTTGTGGTCATCGACGACAACTACGGCGCCCGCATTACCGACATCGTAACGCCCGCCAAGCGCCTCGGCGCCAGCGGCTGATACGGAGCCCCATCGGGATAACGGCTGACAAAGCAGCCCCCAAGTCTAATGACTAAGGTAGGTTTTCACTCATGGGCAATAAAGTCCTGATTGTGGATGACGCCGCGTTTATGCGTATGATGGTCAAAGAAGTTTTGACCAAGAACGGCTTTGACGTGGTCGGCGAGGCGGAAAACGGCGCGGTCGCCGTGGACAAGTACAAGGAACTCTCCCCCGATTTGGTGATCATGGACATCACCATGCCGGAACTGAACGGCATTGAAGCCCTCAAAAAGATCAAAGCCCTCGACGAAACGGCCAAGATCGTCATGTGTTCGGCCATGGGCCAGCAGGCCATGGTCATCGAGGCCATCCAGGCCGGGGCCAAGGACTTTATCGTAAAGCCCTTCCAGGCCGACCGAGTCTGCGAGGCCGTGCGCAAGGTGCTCGCATAGTGGTTGCGTGGCTGACGGCCTCGGATGGGCTGACGGCCCCCCCCGCCGGTGCCGGGTTCCCGATTTGGGGGCTGCTGCTGTTCGTGGCCATTCTCGCGGCCTGCTGGTTTGGCCTGCGGTTTCTGTCCCGGCGGGGGGGATTGTCCACCCGGGGGCGGCACATGCAGGTGCTCGACCGGTTGGCCCTCGGGCGGGACAACACCCTTCTCCTGGTGCGTGTCGCCGGACGGCTGCTGGCCGTAGGCGTCGCCAAGGAAGGGCTGCGCACCCTGTGCGAACTGGACGCCGACGCCCTGACGGAGGAGGAGACCCCCGAACGTCCCGCCTTGCGCCGCTTCACGGTGTCCAAAGCGCCGTCTGGGGCCGTTACCCGCCCCGCCGAAAACAGAGCGGATGCGCCTCAGCCGGAAATCCTCCAGCCGGAAACGGTACTCCAAACGCCCCGCCCCGAAAGCCCCGCCGCCCCGTCGGCGATCAACTTCAAGGGCTTCTGGCGGCGGTTCACCCACAATTTGGGCGTATACAGCGGCTTTGTCAAGGATCGTGCCCCCGCCCGCCCGGACGTCCCGGCGGCCCCCGAACCCAATTTCTCAGATATGCTGGCCCGGTCGCAGCGGGTCATCTCCCAAAACCCGATAGCCGCGGAAGAGACTCCGTCGGCGTCGGGTCTCCCTGTTATTCGGGAGGAATTTCCTGCCAGTGGCAGGGAATATAAACCAGTACAGAGCCCGTCCCTCGGCAACCGGGACTATCAGGCGGCCATCGATCAGGTCAGACGGTACGGCCAGGTGGAACCCAACCGGGAACTGATCCCCACCGCCCTGGACAACTTGGCGGCTCTGAAGGCCGTCCGGGCCTATGCCACAAAGCAGTCCCAGCGGATACAGGAGAACACCGCCGACAACCCGCCGCTGGAAACACCGGTTTTGGGTTCCCGGGGGGAAGGGCGGTCGCCGGACGCGGCCCCTGTCAAGGAGGACGATATCGACTCGCTGCT
>JAITQI010000022.1 GCA_031289065.1 Oscillospiraceae bacterium | reverse complement strand
CCCCACCTGGATGTGGATGCCCAGCAGTTGGGTCTCCTTGCGCTCGGGGGGGTACTTATAGGCGACCGACCAGCGGGGGGCGCGGGCGGTGAAGCCCAACCGATTCCGGGCGGCCAAGCTGTCCAGCGAGACGACCGCGCCGTCCATATCGAAGGGGTATTTCTCCCGGCGCTCCCCCATGTCGGCCACGGCGGCGGCCACCTTGTCCATATGGGTGAGGCGGGTTCTCGGGATGACCGGGAAGCCCCAGGATTCCATCCTGTCCAATGTTTCCAGGCAGGTGTCCGGCCAGGGGGCGGACATGTCCTGAATGTTGAACAGGACGACGGCCAAGGAACGTTCAGCGGCCACACGGGCGTCAAGCTGGCGCAGGGAACCGGCGGCGGCGTTGCGGGGATTGGCCAGCAGGGGCTGCCCGGCTTCTTCCCGGGCGTCGTTGAGGGCGCGGAAAACCGCCTTGGGCATGTAGACCTCGCCCCGGACGATGAGACTGTCCGGCGGGTCGCCGGACAGTGTTTTGGGGAGGTTTTCGATGGTCAGCAGGTTGTGGGTGACATCCTCGCCGGTCTGACCGTCGCCTCGGGTGGCTCCGCCGGTAAACCGGCCGTTTCGGTAGGTCAGGGCCACCGAAAGGCCGTCCACCTTGGGCTCCAGGACATAGACGGGGGGTTCCCCCAGGGCGGCGGACAGGCGGCTGTCAAAGGCGGCCAGTTCCTCGAAGGAGAAGACGTCGTTGAGGCTGAGCAGGGGTACGGCGTGGGCCACCGGGGCAAAGGCCACCCGTCCCCCCACCCGGACGGCGGGGGACTCGGGGTCGGCGGCCTCGGGATGCAGGGTCTCCAGCTCGCCCAGGCGGCGCAGGAGGGCGTCGTATTCGTGGTCGGATATGGTGGGGGCGTCCAGCTCGTAATAGGCCCGGTTGTGGGCCTTGAGTTGCTCGCGCAGGGCCTCCAACTCGTGCAGACTGTCGTCCATAGTGGGACACGCTCCCCCCTGTTGTGGTTTTGATCAGTATATCAAAAACGGCGATGGTTCACAAGGGTACAGGGGCGCTTTGGGAGAAGGTTGTGAAAAATTTGGGCAGGAAAAAGCGCCCACTTGACAGGCAAGCGGGTGCTATAAATAGACGCGCTAACGGCGTCGGTCAGCGTTTGCCGCCCCGGCGGGAGACGCGGCGCTCGTTGTTCATGTCGGACATCTTGGTTTGGGAGTCCTGCATGAACTGTTTGAGCTTGTCCTCAAAGGTCAAATTGCCTCTGGGGGCCGGGCGGGCGGCGTGGGAAGACCGATCTCCCCGGGACTCCGACGCGGTTGGCGGGGGGGCGGCTTTTTTGATGGACAGGTTGATACGGCCCTCCTGATCCACCGCCAGGACGCGCACTTTGACTTCCTGGCCTTCGACGAGGTACTCCTTGATGTCGTTGACATAGGAGTAAGACACCTCCGAGATGTGAACCATACCGGTTCGCCCCACGGGCAGGGCGACGAAGGCGCCGAATTTTGTGATGCCGGTCACCTTGCCGTCTAAAACGCTCCCGACCTCAAGCTCCACGGGCACAGAGAATCCTCCTTTGTAGAGCGGAAAAGTCCGCTATTCGGCGGGCTGGGAACCATGTCCCGCCACGCACAATACATGTTGTCAGCGCCCTACATTGACGATGACTTTTTCATCCGGGTATACATATCCCAAAACATCCCGGGCGATCTGGACAATGGCGTCGTCGTCCTTGTCAGACAGAGAATCGTTTAGGGAGCGAAGCGCCGCGTTGGTCTCGCGCTGTTCCTCGAGCTGGGCGGTCAGATTTGCGATGTTGCCGAGTTGAGCGTTGGTCTCGACCTGGGCCATCACCAACCGAACGGCGGCGTACAGCACCATCATGACCACCATCGCCTTGAACAGGATCCGTCTTTTCTTTTTGCGGCGCATACCGGTGTTCCTCCCGACGCCGCGCCCCGCGGAGTCTCCGCCCGGGCCGACGTATATCATGACTTATTTTAACTCTTTTTCGCGCATAAAGGAAGAGATTTTTTGCAAATTCACAAAATAATTTCAGCACACGCCAGAGGAAGACCGCCGGCCACAGCAGGACACGGACACCAAACCACAGCGCGTCCAAGATGACGCTCCCCGCCCGGCGCACCGTTCCGCTGCATAAAAGCCCATACAGGAGGCCGCCGCCGCCCGTGCCGATCAGGTTGTGGAGGCGGAGCCGCCCCTCGGCCAGCGTCATGGCGAACCAGCAGGTCGCCGCGAAACAGACGAACCAGAACAGCAGGTCGAAGACCGTAGACAGGCCCCGCAGGCGGACACGGCCGCAAATGAGGCGCAGCAAGTCGTAGAAGAGGCCGAGCGCCGCGCCCAGCGCCAGCGCCGCCGAAATCTGAAGGAGTTCGGAGGTCAGGGAAATGCCCATGGTCAGCGGAACAGGCGCGACCAGAAGCCGCCGCCGCCGGAGGGCTGTTCGTCCTGATACTGCAAGGCATCCACGGTGCCCTCGATGTTCAGCTCGCCGCCTTCGATGCTCAACCTGTCCACCCGCAGCGACGCGCCCCGGACGGTCAGCAGGCCGTGGCCGGTGTAGAGCACGACGGTGCTCTCGTCAAAGCTCTCCACGTCTTCCACGCCCGAGATGGACAGCCGTGCGCGCCCCTCCAGGATGACATTGTGGGGCGCCGCCGCGTGGGTTCCCCTGTCGTCGTACATAAATCCGCTCCCCTTTCCTCATAGCGCCCGCCGTCCGCTGGGGGCGGGTGGTACAAGTATATGGGGGCAGAGTGGGAAACAGAACCGGCGATTCAGCGGGCTAAACTTCCCTGTACATGGCGGCCGCGTCGGCCTTGGCGGCGTGTTCTTGCACCGAGAGGACCTCCACGCGGACCAGGCGCTGCCCGAAGCGCATCTCGACGAGGTCGCCCAATTTGACTTCATAGGCCGCCTTGGCCGGTCGGCCGTTGACGGTGACGTGCTCGTGGTCGCAGGCTTCGTTGGCCACCGTGCGCCGTTTGATGAGCCGGGAGACTTTTAGATATTTGTCCAAGCGCATGGGTACACCACCTTCCAGAAGCCGACAGTTGGGGGCAGCTTTTTGCGAATGCGATTGGGCGCACCTCTAAAATGCACTGACCCGTTTTGGCACAGGATCAGCGCGTTTCAAAAGTGCGCCCTCGATGCGTCCGCAATTACTTCGCGACCGAATCCTTCAAGGCCTTGCCGGCCTTGAACACGGGCGCTTTGGAGGCGGGGATCTGAATGCTCTCGCGGGTCTTGGGGTTGCGGCCGGTGCGAGGGGCGCGTGATTTGACCTCAAACGCGCCGAAGCCGACCAACTGCACCTTGTCGCCGCCGACGAGGGCGTCGCTGATGGCGTCGAACACGCCGTTGATGGCTTTCTCGGAGTCTTTCTTGGTCAAGCCGGTCTTTTCGGCGACCACAGTGATCAGGTCTGCTTTGTTCATGGGGGATCCTCCTTAGTAATGTATGAGTTGTTTACGCTGAAGGGAGTCAAACGGTACGTTTTCCCTCCCAAGGGGAACAGTTTCAGGCGGGCGGCAGTACGCCCTCGGCGCGGCCGACCGAGGCCGCGAAATCGTCGCAGGCGCGTTCCAAAGCGCGTTCCGGGTCCACACCCAGGAGTCTGGCCGCGGCAACGGCGGAAAAGAGGAACTCGCCCACCGACTTTTCGGCGTCTTCGCCCCGGGCGGAGCACTGGGGGAGTTCAGCCGCGCCCCGGGAGAGCCTGTTCCAGGTTTCCGCGCCGCCGAAGGATGCCGTGTCCGCTTTGGCCGCCTTTTTGACCAGCTTGTCGGCCCGCATGAGGGCGGGCAGGCTGCGGGCCACGGCGGCGAGAGTGGCGTAGAGGGTGTCCTGGCCTTTGGTTTCCCGCTTGATTTGGTCCCAGCGGGTGAGCACCTCGGCCGCGTCGGCGGCTTGGGCGTCGCCGAACACGTGGGGATGCCGAAGGATCAACTTGCGGCACAGCCCGTCCAGCACATCGGCGATGGAAAAGCCCCCGGCCTCCTCCTCCATGCGAGCGTGGAAGACGACTTGGAGAAGGACGTCGCCAAGCTCCTCGCAGAGTAGAACCATATCATCATTATCGATAGCTTCGCAGACTTCATAAGCCTCTTCCAATAAATTTTGTCGAATTGACTTATGATTTTGCTCTCTGTCCCAAGGACAGCCCTCGGGGGAGCGGAGCAGAGCCATCAATGACAGGAGCTGCGCCCAGTCGTGAGGATGGACATACACAGAATCTACCATATTATGCTCCATTCTGCAAGTATTTTTTGAAAGTTGGTGAGAAAAAGTGAATAACGGCAAAATATAAATTTACAATTTCAACAGTTTCGCCAATTTTTCACCCTTGGGAATGAGGAGCAAGTCCTCTTTGGGGAGGGCGCGGAGGGCCAGAATGAGGATCAGGTAGACCACGAAGGCCACGCCTATGGTCAGCAACACGGCGATAGAATTGCCAAAACCCAGCCCGGCAGTAAGGATTGAATGCACGCTGTAGGCCGCCCCTCCCATGAGGGCCGAGGCCAAAACCGGCTTGACAAACACGCCCAAAAACCGCACGGAACGGGTGACGCGGGCGATGACGATCAGGTTGAGCAGCGAGATGACGGCGTAGCAGACCAGCGTTCCCACGGGGGCCCCGGCGATGTTGACGGCGGGGTTGCCCACCAGGACATAGTTGATGGCGATTTTCAGCAGGCCGCCCACCAGCATGTTGAGGATGGGGACGCTGACCATGCCCATGGCCTGAAGGATGGAGTTTGTCAGGGACACCAGGCAGACGAAGGGCACCGCGAAGCCCAGGGTGCGCAGCAGAGGCCAGGCGATGGCCACCGCCTCGGGCTGCCGGGCCCCGTTGAGGAGGAACAGGAGGGGGAAGGCCAGCGCGATCAGCCCGGCCGCCGCCGGCATGGCCAGCAGGGAGGTGACGCGCAGGGAGGAGCGGATGGTCTGGTTGGCCGACGCCTTGTCGTTTTTGGCCAGGGCGGTGGCGATGGCCGGGATGACGCTGACCGCGAGGGTCAGGATAAAGGCGGAAGGGAGGTTGAATAGGTTCTGGGCGTAAGTATAAGAGCCGTACATGGTTTCGGCGGCGGTCTCGGAAAAGCCGCTGGCGTCCACCAGGCGGGCCTTGACAAGGGCCACGTCGATCAGGTTGGAGAGGTTTAGCACCGAGGCGCTGATGGTGACCGGGATGGAGAGGCGGAGGAGTTCTTTGAAAATGCGGCGGTTGCCGCGGTTCTCTTGGGCTGCGCCGAGGGGGAATTTTTCGGCCCGGCGGCGGTAGTGCACGAAGAGGTAGAGGGCACCCAACACCGAACCCACCGAGATGCCGATGAGGGCGCCGGGGGCGGCGGCTTGACCGGCCAGCGCCTGAAACGCTTGGGACAAAGAGAAGTCCTCACCCTTGGACAGGGCCTCCTGGAGCATCTGGTTGGCTTTGGCGATCACGTCCGGGGTTTTGGCGGCGTTTTGGAAGGCGTTGAACATGACGGAGGCCGTAATGTAGCCGACGCCTAGCTTGCACAGGGCCTCGATGACCTGGGAGACGGCGGTGGGCATCATATTGCCATGGCCCTGGTAATAGCCCCGGAAGGCCGACATGAGGGCCACGAACAGGACGGCGGGGGCGATGGCCTGCACCGCCTGGTAGGCGTCCGGGTAGTTCATCCACCCGGCCACCGTCCGCGCCCCGAAGAACAAAAAGACGGTGCCGACGGCTCCAATGAGGAGAAAACACAGCAGAGAGAGGCGGAAGATGGCCCGCTTTTCGGCGGTGCGCCGCCGGGCGACCGCCTCGGAGACCATCTTGGAGACGGCCACCGGCAGACCCGCCGTGGCGATGACAAACAGGGTGGCGTAAATATTGTAGGCGGCGGTGACATGGGCCAGGCCCTCCGGGCCGATCTGGTTTGACAGGGGGATTTTGAACAGCGCTCCGATGATCTTGACCAGCGCGGTGGCCGCCGATAAAATGAGGGCCCCCTGGAGAAAATTCTGTTTTTTCGGTTCGGGCATGGGGGGGCTCCCTTCAGATGACAGATGGTAGATGACAGAGGGCAGACACGGGGAGAGGGGTTGGTTCCTTTATATGTGACGGGGGATAGGAATAGACGGGTCAGCCCATGATCTTGGGGAGAGCGTAGGCTTCGGTCTCATAGCGGGCGCGTTCCAGGTCGATGGTGGTGAAAACGCCATTTTCGTAGAGCACGCGGCCCCGCACCATGGTCAGGGTCACGTCGCCGCCCCGCACGGCGTAGGCCAGATGGCTGATGTGGTTGTGACAGGGGGTCAGGTGGGGGCGGGTGAAGTCCACCAGGATCAGATCGGCGTCCAGGCCGGGCTCGATGCGGCCGGTCTCCCCTTCCCTGCCCTGGGCCTTCGCGCCGCCTGTGACGGCCAAGGCGAAGGCTTGGGGGGCGGTAAAGGCCTCGGGGGCTCCGGCGCGGTTTTTGGCCAGCAGACAGGCTGTCTTGATCTCCTCCCACATGTCCAGCGTGTTGTTGGAGGCCGCCCCGTCGGTGCCCAGGGCCACGTTGACGCCACGGGCGGTCAGCTCGGTCAGCCGGGCCACGCCAGAGGCCAGTTTGAGGTTGGACACCGGGCAATGGACCACCGACGCGCCCCGGGCGGCCAGCAGGTCCATATCTTCGTCGGTCAGCCAGACGCCATGGGCCGCCGTGGCACGGGTGCCGAACACGCCGTATCTGTCAAAAACCGCCGTCGGGGTCAGACCGTGCCGTTCGAGGCACTCGTCGTGTTCCCGGTGGGTTTCGGAGAGGTGCAGGTGCATACCGACGCCCTGTTCCCGGGCCAAGGCGGCCAGGGTTTCCCAGAGGGGGGGCGGGGAGGTATATTCGGCGTGGATGGACACTTCGGCCTGTATGCGGCCTTCGTCGTATCCGTGCCAGGCTTCGACGAGCTCTTTGGCCTCCCGGCAGCCGACGTGGGTCTTGGGGTCAAAGTTTCCGTCCGGGCAGACGACGCCCCGGGACAGGTTGGCCTTCAGGCCGCTCTGGGCCACGCAGGCGGCGATGTCGCCGCAGTGGTCGTACATGTCGGACACCGACACGGTGCCCGAGGCGAGAGCCTCGGCCAGGGCCAGCAGGGTGCCGGCGCGCACCGCCCGCCCGTCCATCCGCGCTTCGGCGGGAAAGACATGGTCAAACAGCCAGTGGCGCAGATCGGCGTCGTCGGCGTAGCCGCGCAGGAGGGTCATGGGGAGGTGAGTATGGGCGTTGATGAGGCCTGGCAACAGGGCCTTGCCCCGGCCGTCGATGACCCGGGCCGTCCCCACCGCTTCCGGAGCGGGGGGGGTCTTACCCAGGTAACAAATCCGGCCGGTTTCGACGCCCACATAGGCGTTTTGCAGGACGGAGCAGTATTTGTCCAGCGTCACCGCCGTGACGTTGCGAAACAGCGTGTCCATATGTCCCTCCCGGCTTTCCGCGAGAAATACCCCACGGCTTTTCATTATGAACCTGTACGGGCGGTTTGTCAACTGTCAGAGGACAGAAGGAAGCGGTTAGGGGGGAAAATGGGAATCCCCGTTTCGGGCCTCTGAGCTCCGCGCATTGACAAATAGCGCAAAAAAGGCTATAGTATTGGTATTATGCCGTCACAATTTCCGGTTTGAAGGGGTCAAAAGGGGTGTTACCGTGGCGTTTTTGGAATTGCGGGACCTTCGGTATTCGTACGGAAAAACCGAGGTGCTTCACGGCGTCTCCTGCCTGTTTGAGCTGGGCGGGGTTTACGCCGTTATCGGCAAGTCAGGCAGTGGGAAGACCACTCTTTTGTCGTTGTTGGCGGGGCTTGACGCGCCCGCTTCGGGGGATATTCTGTTTGAGGGCGAGTCCATCGGAAAAAAAGATCTGCTTACATACCGGCGGGAGAAGGTGTCGGTGGTGTATCAGAATTTTAGGCTCTTCCCGCTGATGACCGCGCTGGAAAACGTAATGTACCCACTGGAGCTGCGCGGCGTGAAGCCGAAGGAGGCCGCCCAGCGGGGGGCTGCCTATATGGAAAGCGTTGGGCTTGAC
>JAITQI010000177.1 GCA_031289065.1 Oscillospiraceae bacterium | reverse complement strand
ACCCACGGCCATCAGTTCGCCCAAGGGCGTATTGGCGACCTCCCGATTGGCCGTGTAATTTTTGAAGGGCAGATCCAGCCCGGGGAACAGCGTCCCCTTGCTCAATCCTTCGCCCCGGGCATACTTGCGGCCCGGCTTCTGGAAGGGGACATAGGCGTTGCCCAGCATCCCCGTGCGCGGCATGTCTCCGGCGAAATCCGCCTCGGTGAGGGCGGAGATCTCGGCGGGCGGCGGCCCGGCGGGCTCTGCGGCGGGGGCGGTCTCAGGCCGGGCCGGTTTCGGCGCGGTCGAGATCTCCGGCGGAAGGCGAACCGCCTCGTCGTCGCCGCCGTTGGGCAGGGGGCGTGATTCGATCGGGAACCCCAGGCGGGGCGTCCTCGACGGGTTCACTGGCAGGTTATCCATAGGAAATTCCTCCTCATGATTCGGGCCTGTCTCCCGTGAGGCAGGCTCACAGACATTGTATGTCCAGGAGGACAACGAGGTGCGGCGTCTGCGGAATGTCGAAAAAGCAAGCCCGTCCGGCTTGCCTTTACGGGGAATCGGGGGTATAATGAAAGCCGAAGATCCTCCAACCCCCAAACCCCCATTTCTGTCCTCTGCCGACCGAAGGGAGGCCCCCATGCCTAAACCGTCCCCCCAACTGAAAAACCCCCTCTCCAAGCTGGCGGGGCGGCAGATGTTCGACCATCTGCTGTTTGCCCTGCTGGCCATGCTTTTGTTGACCATTTTCGCCTCCTTCGCCCCGGGCGAGGCGACCCCCGAGGCCTCCCCTCCGCCGGAGGAGACCGCCGCGCTCGAGGAGACCGACCCGGCGGAGAGCCCCGAGCCCTCCGCCACCCCGGCGTCGCTCTTGCCCGGCAAAGGTACCGGCAAGGCTTCGGACGCGCTGTCTACAGTCGCCGCCACGCCGCCGGCGCTCATCATTCTGCCCGCGCTGCTGGCCTGGCTGCTGTTCGCCATGTCCGCCTACACGAACGCCTGGCACGTGGGGGAGCGGGACATCAACCTGATCAAATATGGACACACCACCTATCAGCCCCTCAAGGGCCTCTGGGGCGGCCTGTTGGCGCAGCTGCCCGGCGTCGCCTTCGCGGTGTGGGCCTGTTTGGGTTCCCTGTGGGGTACCCTGGGCGTCAAGCTGTACTACGCCACCTACCTCTGGCTGTTCGCTATCTGGGACGCGCCTTGGATATTCTTCCTGCCCGCCGTCCTGTCCCCGCTGTTTTCCCTGTGGGGCTATCACAACGGCCACCGTTACGTCAGCCTGTACTATAAAATTGTCTACAAAGACCCCCACAAAAACGTCCGGGGCAAAGACCGCCGCCTGCGGTAAGAAAGGCCCGCCGCGAAACGGGATATGAGCGCAATCACATCAAACTTCTAACATTTGACTTCTGGCAATAGGATAGGGGAGAGGGAAGGGGAGGTGGCCGCTTTGCCGCAAACGCCGACACAATCGCAAACCCCGCAACCGCCGAAAACACCGACGCCGGGTCGGCGACAGGCGCGGCGCCGTCGCCGGAAAAGACAGAGGCTGATCCTGCTGTCGGCCGTGCTGGCGCTGACCGTGCTGGGGTTGATTCTCCACCTTCGGGGCGGCCAAACCGCCGAGGGCGGCGATCTGCCGCCGGACGACGCCCCCGCCATCCTCATGCCCCTCCCCGACGGACATATCTACACCCGCATCCCGGTCATCGACGCCGGTCACGGTGGGGAAGACGGCGGGGCGATTTCGGTCACCGGGGTCAGAGAGGCCGAAATCAACCTGCAAGTGGCGGTGAAAATCGATTTGCTCATGCATTTTTTCGGCGTCCCGTCGGTCATGCTGCGCACCGAGGACATCTCCCTCCACGACCCGTCGGCCCAAACCATACAGGAGAAAAAGCGCAGCGACCTGCAAAACCGTGCGGCGACAGTCAACGGCATTCAGAACGCCGTGCTGCTGTCCATCCACCAAAACACCTTCACCGACCCCCAGTATTCCGGCCTCCAAGCCTTTTACACCCCCGCGGAGGGCAGCAAAGCCCTGGCGGAACGGATTCAAAGCACAGTCAAAACGTCGCTGGACACAACCAACACCCGCCTGGCCGCCAAGGCCCGGGAGGACATTTACGTCTTGGCCAACGTAAACTGCCCGGCGGTGCTGGTGGAATGCGGCTTCATGTCCCACCTGGAGGAGGAGAAAAAACTGCGGGAGGACGGCTACCAGACCAAGCTGGCGGCCGCCATCACGGCGTCCTTTCTGCAATGGGAAGTGGGTGTAAACCCGTGAAAACGCCCAAAACCCTCTTTTTCTGCGCCGAATGCGGCAATGAATACACCAAATGGAGCGGGCAGTGCCCCGCCTGCCAGGCCTGGAACACCATCGTCGAGGCCCCCCCCGCCGCGGAACGGCAGCCCCGCGGGGGAAGCGGCGGGACGAAGCTGTCGGGAACCTCCACCGGCCCGGTTCGTCAGCCCGCCGTGCCCAGATTGCTCAGCGAGGTCACCTTCGCCGGGGAGTCGCGGTTTTCCACCGGGCTGGGGGAATTGGACCGCGTGCTGGGCGGGGGCGCGGTGAGCGGCTCCCTGGTGCTGTTCGGCGGAGAGCCGGGGGTGGGGAAGTCCACCCTGCTGCTGCAAATCTGCGACAGCCTGTCCCGGCGGTTTACCGTGCTGTATGTATCCGGCGAGGAGTCTCCCAGCCAGCTGCGCCTGCGGGCCGACCGTCTGCGGGTGCGTGACCACGGGCGTCTCCACGTGCTGGCCGAAACCAATCTGGACGTCATGCTCGACGCGGTGGACAAGCTGTCCCCGGACATCCTCATCGTGGACTCCATCCAAACCCTCTACCGGGACACCCTCCAGGCCGCGCCGGGCAACGTGGGGCAGATCAAAGAGTGTACCATGGCCCTCATGAACCTGGCCAAGGGCCGGGGGGTCACCGTGTTTGTCATCGGCCATCTCACCAAGGAGGGGGCCATCGCCGGACCCCGGGTGTTGGAGCACATGGTGGACTGCGTCCTCTATTTTGAGGGGGAGCGGCAGCTGACCTATCGGGTGCTGCGAGCGGCCAAGAACCGTTTTGGTTCCACCAACGAGATCGGCATGTTCGATATGGGGGAGGCGGGCCTGTCCGAGGTACCCAACCCGTCGGAATACCTGCTGGCCGGGCGTCCGGCCGGGGTTTCGGGCACCTGTGTGGCCTGTGTGCTGGAGGGCACCCGCCCGGTGCTCTCCGAAGTGCAGGCGCTGGTGACCCCCACCAGCTTCGGCACGCCTCGCCGCCAGATCCTCGGTGTGGATTACAACCGCGCCATGTTGCTACTGGCCGTCCTGGAAAAACGGGCCGGGGTTTTCCTGGGCAATTGCGACACGTATGTAAACGTGGTAGGCGGTTTCAAATTGGACGAGCCCGCCGCCGACCTGCCCACGCTGTTGGCCTGCGCCTCCAGCGCCCGGGACAAGCCCATCGACGGCAGACTGTGCGCCTTCGGCGAGGTCGGCCTGGCCGGGGAATTGCGGACGGTCACCGCCATGCCCCAGCGGGTGAGCGAAGTGGCCCGCCTGGGCTTCACCCGCTGCATCATCCCCAAACACGGTTCCCGAAACCTGACCATCCCCGAGGGCCTGGAAGTCATCCGCGCCAGGCACATCCGCGAAGCCCTCGACATCGCCTTCAAGTAAAAAACCGGCCCGCATAATCCCCATCCTCCGTCTTCTGTCTTCCGTCCCCTGTCCTCTCTCCTCTGCACGGCACAAAATGGGCGCAGTCGCCGTCGGTCAACCCGCAGGCCGCCGCCTGCTCCAACCGGCAATAGCCCTCCTGCTGGTAGACGCAGGAACTGGTACAGGTAATCAGACTCAGAGCGGATTCCACCTTTCAAAAGCCGAGGTCGTACCGGAGACAGAAAGCGTGTGATTTCTACCCGATAGTTTGCCGCGAAAGGGGAGTGATCATGCTGGGAATAAACAACATGCCGGGGTTTTTATGTCGAATTTTGCCTAAAAATCCCGGCGTTCATTGTGTGATAAAAAGGCAATAACATAGCACCAATCATTTACAACAGAGAGAAAACGCACCATACTAAGCTCAAAAACTCCGATGGTCCGGATCGGTTTTAGCCACAATAGTACGACTTTGCGTCAACCCCGGGGGAGCTTTCTTTTCCCCCTCCCGCGACAGAGACGGTAAATCCCATCGCCACGGGGAGGACGTCGAGGACG
>JAITQI010000171.1 GCA_031289065.1 Oscillospiraceae bacterium | reverse complement strand
GTGACCACGCTGGTGGGCGGGGCGCTGTTCGGGGTGGGCTGGGCGTTTGTTTACAGCTATATCGCCGTGGTGGCTGGGAGTATGCTGGCCTTTGGGATCGCCCGGAAGCTGGGGACGGCGGCGGTGCGCAAGCTGGTGGGGGAGAAGTCTTACGACCGGTATTTCGCGCTGATCCAATCCCAGGGGGCGCTGTCCCGCACCCGGATGACGCTGGCGGTGACGCTGCTGCTGCCCTTTTTTCCGGACGACTTGCTGTGTCTGCTGGCCGGGCTGACCGCGATTCCGACCTGGCAGTTTTTTGTCATCTCGCTGGCGGCGCGGCCCTGGGGGCTGCTGTTCGCGGCCTCTCTGGGGGCGGGGGCGCTGGCCGTCCCGCCGTGGGCGCTGGGGCTGATCGCCGTGGCCTCCGTGGGCCTGGGGGTGTTGGCCTTCCGTTTCGCGCCGGTCATCGAGGACAGGCTGTTTCGGCTGGTCAAGGGACAGCGTGACAATTGACGATTGACAAATGACAATTGCGCCGGTGGGGGTGTCTTGAGATGAACTGGCCGCGTGTAAAATGGTTGCTGATCGCCATGCTGCTGGCGGGCAACTTTCTGTTGCTGGGCTTATATGTCCAGCGGCGGGTGGACGCCGACCGGAGTGTGCGCCAGGAGTCGGCCGCCATGGAAAACCTGCTGGCCGGGCAGGGGGTGACCCTGTCCCCCGAGGCGAGGGCGGGGCTTCTGCTGAGCGCTCCCCGGCTGTATGTCCGGCGGGACGACGAACGGGAAGGCCTGCTGGCGGCGCTGTGGCTGGGGTCGGCCGAACGGACCGAGCAGGGCGGGCGCATTGTGACCTACGAGAGCCCCGCCGGATGGGCGCAGTTTCGGGGCGGGGGTCAGTTCCAGGTGGAATGGAATCCGCCCCGGCCGCCGGAGGGCACCCCGGAGGAGGACGCGGCGGCGCTGTTGGCGGGGGCCGGGTTTTCCTCGGAGACCGCGCCGGTGGTCCGCCGGACGGGGGCCGACGTGGAGGTGACCCTGTCCCAGCGGGTGAACGGGCTGCCGGTGTTCGGCTCGTCGGTGCGGCTGCGCTACGGGGCGGAGGGGCTGTTGTCATTGGACGGCCAATGGCTGTGGGACAAGGCCCTGCCGGTCATCGGCGAGGCGGACTGCCCGGCGCTGGGCGGGGCGCTTTTGCGGTTTGCCGACCGTATGCGCCTGGCCGGAACGCCGGTGTCCGCAGTGGAGGAGGCCCGCCTGGGGTATCTGCTGTCCGTCGCCTCGGCGGACTACGTGAGCCTGAACCCCGTCTGGCGTCTGACCTGCGACGGGCAGGTGTTCTATATGGATCCCCGGACGGGGGAGACCGTGGCGCAGACGACGGAGGAGCGGGAATAGCGGGGGTGCCCGGAGCCGAAATCGCCATTGACATTTCACAATGTGCCGCCTCAGACCCGGCGGGTTGCCGTGAAGAATCAACAATGCGGGGCCGGTGTTATGAAAACCGCTTTTCTTTTGCATAATATAGGTGTATACTGTCAGGGGTTAGAGGTCGGAGATCAGAGGCCGGAACGGGGGAGACTCCTCTGTCGGCTGCCGTTTTCCGCTTCTAACAGCAACTTTGATTTCTGACTTCTGAAGGGGGTTTATGGGGTTTGGTCGTTTATGAGGTGCGGGGCGGACGTCCCTTGCGGGGCGAAATCTCCATTAGCGGCGCGAAAAACGCGGCGGTGGCCATTATTCCGGCGTCGCTGCTGGTGGACGGCATATGCCGTATAGAGAATATTCCCCAGATCAGCGACGTGACGCTGATGCTGGAAATTCTGCGGGCGCTGGGCGCTCGGGTGCGGCTGCTGGGCCGGGACACCCTGGAGATCGACGCCCGGCGGGTGCGCAACGTCAAGGCGCCCTATGACCTGGTGCGCAAAACACGGGCCTCTTGCTATTTTATCGGGGCCATGCTGTCCCGGTTCGGGGAGGCCTATGTGCCGCCGCCGGGGGGCTGCGATTTCGGCGTGCGGCCCATCGACCAGCACATCAAGGGCTTCGAGGCCCTGGGGGCCACCGTGGAGGTCAAGGGCGGGTTTGTCATCGCCCGGGGCGGCGGCCGTTTGGCCGGGGCCACGGTCTATTTGGACGTGGTGTCGGTGGGGGCGACGGTGAACATCATGCTGGCCGCCGCGCTGGTGCCCGGTCTGACCGCCATCGAAAACGCCGCCAAGGAGCCCCACATCTTGGATTTGGCCAACTTCCTCAACGCCATGGGGGCCGACATCAAGGGCGCGGGCACCGACCTGATCAAGATCCGGGGCGTGCCCCGGTTGGGCGGCGGGAATTACACCATCATCCCCGACCAGATCGAGGCGGGCACCTATATGACGGCGGTGACCGCCGCCGGGGGCGAGGTGCTGCTGAAAAACGTCATCCCCAAACATCTGGACTGTATCTCCAACAAGCTCATGGAAATGGGCGTGGAGATCGAGGACAGGGGGGACGCCCTGCTGGTGCGCCGGGTGGGCCCGCTGCGCCGCGCCAACGTGAAAACACAGCCCTATCCGGGCTTTCCCACCGATATGCAGCCCCAGATCGCGGCCTGCCTGGCCCTGGCGGACGGCACCAGCGTTATCACCGAAGGCGTGTGGGACAACCGTTACCGCTATGTGGACGAGCTGGCCCGTATGGGGGCGCAGATTCAGGTGGACGGCAAAGTGGCCGTGG
>JAITQI010000170.1 GCA_031289065.1 Oscillospiraceae bacterium | reverse complement strand
AAACTTCGTTTGTCTTCAGTCCGCTACCTTTGGCGGGTGATTGCACGCAGCAAAAAAGGGGGCTTGCGCCCCCTTTTTTGGTTTGCCTGTGTTGCTGCCGGGTTACCTTTTTTTGCGGGACATGTTCAGCAGGGCCAAGCCGTAGAACACGACCGCCGTGCCCGCCAAAACCAGAATGCTGACCCAGGGGGTGATCTCGCAGCCGCCGAGCTGGAAGGTCACGCCCGTATGCGCTTTGAATTCGGACAGGTAATTCGCCGGTATGCCCTCAAAGGAGCTTCGCATGGGCTCTTCCATCAGCACTTGCCGGAACAGCGACGCGGCGTGGGATACGGGGAACACCTTGATGACCGTTTGCACCGGCGCGGGCAGGGCCCCGATGGGCAGGTAAATGCCGGTCAAAAACCCGATCAGGGTGCCGATGATGGAGCTGGCGGTGCTGAACGCGCTGTGGCTTTTAAAGAAGGATACGATCAGGCAGACCATCGACGTATTGGCCAGGCTGGTCAAAAGCACCAGCAGGAAGACCTTGACGCAGGCGAGGGGGTCAAGCCACGCGCCGCCGCTGAGGACGATGTAGATTTCCGCGGCGACAAGGGTGACAAGGGACATCAGCGCGCCGATGAAAAACGCGCTTGCGATATATCCGCCGGTGACGCTGCTTCGTTTGATGGGGGCGGCGTTGAAATCCTTGTCGATTTTTTTGACCTTGTCGTCAATCATGACGCCGAAGGCGCCCAAGGTCGTGGTCACCGAGGCCACCGCCAGAAGTCCGGCCACAAGCCAGCTGTTCATCAAGGCGCCGGTGTTTGGGATATCCCGCATGGAATCGGTCAGCCAGACGTCTCCCAAAAACACCGCGTACAGCGCGATGATGATGAAAACGGCCAACAGCGAAAAGAAAACGGCGCTTCTGTCGCGGAAGAACAGTTTCAGGTTGCGCGTCATAAAAATTCTCATTGCCGAAGCTCCTTTCCCGTGACGCCGATGAAGGCGTCGTCCATTGTGCCCTGCAAGACCTGAAAGCCGCTGATACAGCCCCGGCACCGTTCCACGATGGGGATCGCCGCCATCGTGTCGGGCAGCTTTACCACAAACTCGCCCGGGGAAACGGCAAACGCAAGATTCATCTCGCCCAGGGTCCGCCGCAGCGCCGCCTCCTCCGAAACGGCCAGCCTCAGCGTGTCGGTGGCATACCGTGTTTTCAGTTCGGCGGGGGTTCCCTTGCCCGCGATTTTGCCGTGGTCGAGGATGACGACGTAATCGGATTCGGCGGCTTCCTCCATGTAGTGGGTGGTCAGGAAAACCGTCATGCCTGTCCTTGCCTGCAGCTGCTTGATCGTGTTCCAGATGCTTTTCCGGGTTTGCGGGTCAAGGCCGGTGGTGGGTTCGTCGAGGAACAGGATTTTGGGGGTGTGGATCAGCGCCCGGGCGATGTCCGCCCTGCGCCGCTGGCCGCCGGAGAGCTTGCCGTAGGGCCGGTCGATAAATTCGCCCAGTTCGGTGGCCGCGGCGGCGGCGTATACGGCGCGCTTGAGCTTGGCCTTGTCCGAGGTATACAGCCCGGCTCTGAGGGTCAGGTTTTCCCGCACGGTGAGTAGCGCGTCGAGCACGCTGTCCTGAAACACGACGCCGATGATTTGCCGGATGGCGTGGTTTTCACGGCGGAGGTCAAGCCCGTTTATGGAGACCTCGCCGCCATCGAATGCGGTCAGGGTGCACAGGATGTCGATGGTGGTTGACTTGCCCGCCCCGTTGGGGCCGAGAAAGGAAAACAGTTTCCCCTGTTCAACGTAAAAACTGATGTCCTTCACGGCGGCAAGGCTACCGTAATTTTTTCGCAGGTTGGAGACCTCAATGATTTTGTTCATGGTGTTCGCCCCTTTCTGAAACCATCATAGCAGAGGCGTTTCAGGGCCGCAAGGGGGTAAACGGCAAGCTGCCGATTCGGGGCGGTAAGCTGTCAAAAACGGGGGATAAGCTGTAACCAGCTTATCCCCCGCGGCGGTTGCGGGCGCTTATGAGTGGTAGCGCTTTTGCAGGCGGTCGTTGAGCTTGTCGGCCAGCTTTTTGTCCCGATAGAGGCCGACCGCGGAAACGGCGGCGTACACGCCGGCCACAAGCGCCAGGAACACGGCAACCTGCGCTACGCTGTCGAGGTTGACCCAGGCCCAAGCCCGGGCCAGAAAGAGAAGCACGACCGCCAGCGCCGCGGCGTGAAGCACGGTGCGGAGCAGCATCTGCTTTTTGCTCAGTTCCTTCCGGGCGTAGTGGATGACATAGGTCAGGTCGCTGACCAGGGACATGAGCAGGATCCGTCCGAGGTCGGCGAGAGAAAAGCTGGCCTCCGGCGCGAAGATCAGGCAAAACACATACATGGACAGGACAACGCCCGTGGTGATCACAAAAAAGGAACGAAGCATCGTTGTTAACAGCTCTTCCGTACGCATGTTACCGCCTCCTAAATCCCAAGTCTTTTTTTCAGGTCGCCGATGTACTGCCTTGAAATAATGACCTTTTCGCCGTTGTCCAGCGTGGTTTCAAACCGTCCGCTCAACGCGGGGCTGAGCGTCCTTACCTTGCGCAGGTTCAAGATTACCGACTTTGACACCCGCAAAAAATCGCTGTTGGAGAGAGCCTCTTCCAGCTCGTACAGCTTTTGCTTCGACTCATACACCTTGTCCTTGTAATAGAGGAAGGTCTTGTTGTCCACCACTTCGATGTAGTAGACGTCCGCCGTCTGGACACGGTGAATTTCAGCGCCGTCATAAGCGACAAGCGCGTCCTGCGCTTTCAACAGGGCGAGCATACGGAGAAGATCGGGGGTCATCTGGCGGCATCTGACGATGATTTGTTCCTCTTCGTCGTCCCGCGGTTCTTCAATGACAATTTTCAACGCCGCGCACCCCCCGGTTGTTTGTGGTTGTCTGAGGGTATTATACAGGAAAGTGGAGGCAAATAAAAGGGGAGAGGGCGGAGGGGTGAAATGAAAAATGAAGAATTAAAAATTGCGGTGCCGCTGCGCGGCGATTGAATGGGTGGCGGCTTTTTGACAGACGGAAAACGAGAAGGGGGCATAGCCCCCTTCTCGTTTTGTTGTTCCGAACGTCCGTTACTTTCTGTCTTCTGTCTGCGCGTCCTGTTCGCGGATTTCCACCCGGCGGATTTTGCCGCTGATTGTCTTGGGGAGGGCGTCTGTGTAGACCACGACGCGGGGATATTTGTAGGGGGCGGTGACCTTTTTGACGTGGTTTTGCAGGGCGCGGGTCAATTCGTCGGAGGGCTCGAAACCCTTGCCGAGGACAATGGTGGCCTTGACGGCGAAGCCGCGGTCCGGGTCGGGGACGCCGGTGACAGCGCATTCCAGCACCGCCGGGTGCTCCATGAGGGCCGACTCCACCTCGAAGGGGCCGATGCGGTAGCCGGAGGATTTGATCACGTCGTCCACCCGGCCCACGTACCACAGGAAGCCCATTTCGTCCCGGTAGGCGGTGTCGCCGGTGTGGTACAGACCGTCGTGCCAGGCCCGGGCGGTGGCTTCGGGGTCGCGGTAGTAGCCGGAGAACATGCCGGCCGGTTTGACGCCGCCGGTTCGGTCGGCGCGGATACAAATCTCCCCGGTCACCCCGGCGCTGACCTCCGCGCCGTCGGCGTCGCAGATCACCATGTCGTAGCCGGGGCAGGGCAGGCCCATGGAACCCAGGCGGGGCTGCATCCAGGGGGCCACGGTGAAGCAGCAGATGGTGGTTTCGGTCTGGCCGAAGCCCTCGAAGATTTTCAGGCCGGTCTGGCGGTAGAAGTTGGAGTAGACCTCGGGGTTGAGGGCCTCGCCCGCCGTGGCGACATGCCGCAGGGCGGACAGATCCCAGTGGGCCAGTTCCTCCTTGACGATGTAGCGGTACATGGTGGGCGGGGCGCAGAAGGTGGTCACGTGATGGGCGGCGACCTTGTCGAGAATGTCGGGGGCGGAGAACCTGTCAAAGTCGTACACCAGCACGGCGCTTCCGCCCAGCCACTGGCCATACAGCTTGCCCCACAGGGATTTCAGCCAGCCCGTGTCCGAGATGGTGAAGTGCAGCCCCCCTTCGACGCACCGGTGCCAAAAGCAGCCGGTGAGGATGTGCCCCAGGGGGTAGGTGAAATCGTGGGCCACCATTTTGGGGTAGCCGGTGGTGCCCGAGGAGAAGGCCATGAGCATCAGGTCGGTGGCCTTGTTGTGGGGCGTCGGGCGGACGAAGGTTTCGGAGGCGGCTTCCACGCCGCGGTCGAAGTCCAGCCAGCCGCCTTCGGGGGCGTCCCGCCGGATGACGGCTTTGAGGGTCACGGTGGGGCATTCGGGCAGGGCCGCGTCGATGTGCCGGGTGACGTCGCCGTCGCCGCTGGCCAGCACCATTTTGATGTCCCCGGCGTTGAAGCGGTAGACATAATCTTTTTGGGTCAGCAGGGTGGTGGCGGGGACGGCCACCGCGCCCAGCTTGTGCAGCGCCAGCAGGGCGTACCAGAATTGATAGGCCCGGCCCAGCACCAGCATGACCATGTCGCCTTTGCCCACGCCTTGGGCGGACAGCCAGTTGGCTGTTTTGTCGGTGAGGCGTTTGATGTCGGCGAAGGTGAATTCCCGGGCCTCGCCGTTTCGGGAGACCCAGACCATGGCCCGGGCGTCGGGGGTGTCGACGGCCAGCTTGTCCAGGCAGTCGTAGGCGAAGTTGAAGTCCTCCGGCCAGGAAAGTTTGTAATTTTGCCGCAGGTCCTCCAGGGTGGCGAAGTCGTCCCGGTGGCGGCCCACGTAGGTTTCATATAAAGGCATGACGTTATCCCTCCGTTTTTTCAGCGTCGGCCCGCGCCGCGAGGACGACCGCCAGGAAGCTGGCCGGCGCGCCGCCGGTGGCCTGCATGGCGTGGGGCAGGCCGGAGTCGTAGTAGACGCTGTCTCCCGGGGCCAGGTCGTACACCTGACCGGCCAGGAAGAACCGCACTTGGCCGGAGACCACATAGTCGAACTCCTGCCCGGCGTGGGCGTGCTGCTCGGGGGCGTCGGCCTTGGGGGCCACCGTTACCATGAAGGGCTCGGCCAGCTTGTCCCGGAAGGTGAAGGCCAGGTGTTTGTAGCTGTACGCCGCCCGGCGATCCACGGCGAAGCCGCCGCCGCCGCGCACCAGGCAGCAGCCGGACAGCTTGGGGGACTCGCCGCTCATGAGGTCCACCACGTCCACCCCCAGCAGGGCGGCGGCGTTGTAGAGGAAGGAGAAGGAAAAGTCCCGCTGCCCCCCCTCGTAGGCGGTGAGGTCCTCCGGGGTAATGCCCAGTCGCTGAGCGAAGTCCTCGGCGGTGAAGTCCTCGATTTGCCGCAGCGCCGCCAGCCGCCGCCCGATGTCAGTCAGTTGCTCGGTCATGGTAAGCCTCCCTTTCCAGCGTGAAAAATTTGAACAACAAAAAGCCGCGCCCCGAAATTCGGGACGCGGCATTGTTCGCCACGCGGTACCACCCAAATTGGCCCCCCTAAAAGGGCCCACTCGTCGGAGTTCCATCAAACTCCCGGCCTGTAACGGGGCCTCCCGGACACCCCTACTGTCAGTCGTTCGGGGCGCCTGCTCCAGAGGGATAAGCCATTCCGCACGCCATGCCCGGCTCGCACCAACCGCCGGGTCTCTGAACATGGAATTGCGCGGGGGCCGTCTCTGTCATCGCATTGTTCTTATTGTAGAGTAGTATAGCATGGGGCGGGTGGGATTGTCAATGGGTTTTTGTGAAATATATTTGCGGGGGGTCGGGTTAAAAGGAGACGCTGCAATTTGGTAGCGCCGTTTGCAGTTCGTCGATTTGCGCTTGAGCGAGGGGGTTGCCGTTTAGCCACAAGGCTTCCAAATTGTCCGCGCGGATTCGGGCGCTCGAAATATAGTCCGGCCTCTTGCGGAAACAGCCCCATGTGCGATATAATAAGGATTATCTTTCCGGCGTCAGCCGGGCAAAAGGAGGGGCCAACGTGTCTTACGTGCTGCTGACCGATTCCGGGGCCGATCTGCCCTATCGTTATTATGAGGAGCACAGCATCGAATTTTTGCGCATCCGCGTGACCATCAACGGGCAGACGAGGGAGGACGACGCCGGCAAGAGCCTGGATTACGCCGACTTCTACCGTATGATGCGAGGGGGCATGATGCCCACCACCTCCATGATCAACCCCGAGGACTACACACGGGTGTTCACCCCCCACCTGGAAGCGGGGCGGGACATTCTGTACATCGCCTTCAGCTCGGCCCTGTCCGGTTCCTGCGGGTCGGCCCGCATGGCGGCCCAGGAGCTGTCCGCCCGCTACCCCGACCGGCGCATCGAGGTGTTTGACAGCCTGTGCGCCTCCCTGGGGCAGGGGTTGCTGGTGGACTATGTCCGCCGCATGAGGGACGACGGGGCCTCGCTGGATGAGATTCTCACCTGGGTGAGGGACGCCGCCCCCCGGACGAGCCACTTTGTCACGGTCAGCGACCTGATGCACCTGCACCGGGGCGGCCGGGTCTCCCGCACCTCGGCCATGGTGGGGACGCTGATCGGCATCAAACCCATGATCTACCTCAACCCGGAGGGCAAGCTCATTGTCTGCGGCCGCAAACGGGGCCGCCGGGCCGCCCTGGAGGAGCTGCTGCGCTACATGGAGCAATACGTCGACAGCGAGGAGTTCGACACCATCGCCGTCAGCCACAGCGACTGCGAACAGGACGCCAAACAGGTGGCCGACATGGTGTGCCGCCGGTTCAAGGTGGGTCAGGTTATCATCAACTATAT
The DNA here is from genome assembly GCA_031289065.1 of Oscillospiraceae bacterium. Classification (GTDB taxonomy): domain Bacteria; phylum Bacillota; class Clostridia; order Oscillospirales; family UBA929; genus JAIRTA01. Next base: position 3,702 of record JAITQI010000170.1, on the reverse strand, counting down.
CGGCTCGGTCATCGGGGCGCACACCGGCCCGGGGACAGTGGCCCTGTTCTTCGTGGGCAAACTGCGGATGGCGTAAATTGAGTCTCTCCTCATGGGGTTTTCTCCCGTCGAGGGCGAGAGAAAACCGAAGCCCCACAGCAAATTTAAAACCACTTTTTAGGTTTTTAGCGGTTCTCAAATTTACGTTTTGATGGCTGGATTATGATTGAAATTTCGGTTTCCCATCTGACCAAATTTTACGGGGATAGGCTCATCCTGGATGACCTGTCCCTGGAGGTCTATTCGGGGGAGAAGGTTGCCCTGGTGGGCAAAAACGGCGCGGGGAAAACCACGCTGCTGCGGGTGTTGACCGGGGAGGAGCCTTTCGAGGCCGGGGCGGTGTCCCTGGCGGCGGGGCGGCGGGCGGGGGTACTGTCCCAGATGCCGGTCTATCCGGAGGGCTACACCTCGGCGGCGGTATTGCGCACCGCCTTTGAGCCGCTTCTCGCCCTGAAACGGGAGATGGAGGCGCTGGAAGGGGCGATGAAAGCCGACCACGCCCCGGCGCTGTTGGCCCGGTACGGGCGGCTGTCCACCGAGTTCGAGGACCGGGGCGGGTTTGACACGGACACGCCGTTGGCCCTGGTGCGGGCCGGACTGCAAATCGACGACGGGCTGTTTGACCGTCCCTTCGCCCGGCTGTCCGGCGGGGAGCAGACCAGGGTCAACCTGGCCCGGCTCATTTTGATGGACACCGATCTGCTGCTGTTGGACGAACCCACCAACCATTTGGACATGCGCAGCATCGAGTGGTTGGAGACCTATCTGGCCCGCCACCGGGGCACCGTGGTGGTGGTTTCCCACGACCGGTACTTTTTGGACAACACGGTCACCCGGGTCATCGCGCTGTCCGGCGGCAAGGCGGCGAGCTACAGCGGCAACTACAGCTTTTACGCCGCCGAGCGGGCCCGCAACCTGGAAACCCAGCGCCTGCGCTACGAGCGGGCCGAGCGGGAGAAGACCCGCCTGGCGGACACCGCCCGGCGGATGCACGACTACGCCGGCAAGAACGCCAAACTGCACAAGCGGGCCTTCGCCATCGAAAAGCGGGCCGAGCGGGTGGAGCGGGTGGAGCGGCCCCCGGTGGAGCAGACCGTACACGCCCGCTTCAACGCCGACGGCTTCCGGGCCGCCGACGCCCTGCGTCTGCACGAGCTGTCCTGCGGCTACGGCAAGGCGCTGGTGTCCGGCGTGACCCTGGATGTGCGAGGCGGGGAGCGCATCGGCATTTTGGGGGACAACGGGGCGGGCAAAACCACCCTGTTACGCACCCTGGCGGATCAGCTGCCCCGGATGGGGGGCGACCTGTGGCGGGGCCCCTCGATCAAGATGGCCTATCTGCCCCAGCTGGTGGCCTTCGACCACCCGGAGCGCACCCTGATGGATACGCTGATCTACGAACAGGACGAATCCGCCCAAGGGGCGCGGGACAGGCTGGGCCGGTTCCACTTCCGGGGCGAGGACGTATTCAAGACGGTGGAAAACCTGTCCGGCGGGGAGAAGAGCCGGTTGAAGCTGTGTCTGCTGATGCGGGAGAGCGTCAACCTGCTGCTGCTGGACGAACCCACCAACCATTTGGACATCGCCTCCCGGGAGTGGATGGAGGAGGCGGTGGCGGGCTATCAGGAGACCCTGCTGTTTATCTCCCATGACCGCTATTTTGTCTCCCGGTTCGCCACGCGGCTGTGGATTGTGGAAAACGGCGGGGTGGTTGACTTTCGCGGCGGATTCGCAAAGTATCGGCTTCAGAAGGCAGAGGACAGAGGACAGAAGACAGAAGACGGAAGACAGAAGACGGAGGACAGAGGGCAGAAGACAGCGGGGAGCGAGGGACGGACGACGGTTGAGGCGGGGTTGCCTAAGCGGGGGAAGGAGCAGCGGGTGCGGGACGCACGGCTGCGGGTGCTGGAGGCCGAGATCGAAAAACGGGAGGCCCGGCTACGGGCCCTTGAAGACGAGATGACGCAAAAGGCCGCCGACGCGGCGGCGCTGACCGCCCTGCTGGCGGAACAGGAACAGATTTCCGCCGAGCTGGACGGCCTTTACGAGGATTGGGCGGCCCTGGGCGAAACCGAGGGCCGGGGCTGACAGGCCGCGGGAAGCGGCAGGCAAACCGAAGGAGAGGATTTTCCATGAAAACATTGGTAGTGTTCTATTCCAATACCGGGCGCACACAGGCCCATATGATCCGCCTGATGGAGGCGTTGGGGGGCGAGCGACTGATCACTCTCCGCCCCCGGAAGTCCCACACCGGGCCCATCGGGATGCTCCGGGCCATCCGGGAATCCATAGGCCGCAAGCCCGCCAAGCTCGAGGCGGTGACGCAGCCCCCCGACATGGGGGCTTACGATCTGGTGGTGCTGGGCACCCCGGTGTGGGCGGGGCGGGTGTCCTCCCCCCTGCGGGCCTTCTTGCAGACGTACGGCCAGGGCATCCGCCGGTGCGCCTATGTGATCACCCACAGCGGCCCGGAGGAATACACCGCCGTGCTGGACGAGCTGGACGGGCTGACCGGCGTGCCCCGGGCGGCCGCCCTGTCCTTGGGGCGGTTTGACAAGGACGCCGAAGCCCGGTTGGCCGCCTTTGTGCAGGCTCTGTCGGCCGCGCCGTCGTGACGCCGAGGAGGCGCGACCGGATTCGGGTTCCCTGGGCTCTGCCGGGGGCGGCGGTGTGCGCCGTTCTGGCGCTGGCGCTGCTTGTCACGCCGTTCATGGGCTTTGCCGCCGTGATCGGCTTTTGCGGGGCGGGGGCGCTATTGGTGTACGGCATTGTGAGCCTGCTGTGCCGCCATCCCCGCTGGGGCCGGAGGGCCCGGGGTGCGCGATGGGTTTTGCGGGGGCTGGCCGCCCTGTGGTTTTGCTCCTTCCTCGCGGTGGAAGGGCTCATCCTGCACGGGGCGGCGGGGGATCCGGCGGAGCCGGCGGACTGCGTGTTGGTGCTGGGGGCCGGGCTCAACGGGGAGACGCCCTCCCTGGCGCTGGCCATCCGGCTGGACGTGGCGGCGGACTATCTGAACCGGTACCCGGACACGCCGGTGGTTGTGTCAGGAGGGCAGGGCTCGGGGGAGAGCGTTTCCGAAGCCGAGGCCATGGCCCGCTACCTGGCCGACCGGGGCATCGACGGGGCGCGGATCATCCAAGAGGCGCGCTCCACCAGCACGGCGGAGAATTTTGCCTACTCCATACCCCTCATGCCGCCGGGCACCCGGCGGGTGGCGGTGGTGTCCAACGAGTTTCACCTGTTCCGCGCCCGTATCCTGGCCCGGCGGGCGGGTCTTGTGCCGGTGGCCCTGTCGGCGGTGACCCCGCGGTGGTATTTGAAGCCGCAATATTATGTCAGAGAGTACTTCTCGGTCTTGTTTATGTGGCTGGGCCTTGATTAGCGGGCAGAAGTAGAGGTTATCATTTTTATGTTGGAAAAATTGGCGCAGATCAACCGGCGTTACGATGAAATCGAGGCGCTGCTCTCCGACCCGTCGGCGTACGCCGATCCGGCGTACATGGCCAAGCTGCTCAAGGAGCAGAAAGAAATCGCGCCCGTGGTGGAGGGGTACCGCACCTATACGCGCTGCGAGACGCGGGCCGCCGAGGCGAAGGAGATGCTGACCGGCGAGACCGATCCGGACCTCCGGGCGCTGGCCCAGGAGGAATACGACGAGGCGCT
>JAITQI010000147.1 GCA_031289065.1 Oscillospiraceae bacterium | reverse complement strand
GTGTACAACCGGGCGGTGGAGGAGATGAGCTACGCCGAACTGGCCGAACTGTACGGAAAGACCGAGGCGAGCCTTCGCAAGCGCTACGAACGGGCGAAAAAGAAACTGGCGGCCCTGCTGAGACCGGAGGCCGCGGCACAAGCTGATACACTGAAGGAGGAACCCATATGAACGAGGAAAACAACATCCGAGCCGCCTTCGAGACGGTTACACTCCCCGAAGCCGACCTGGGGGACGGCGTGATGGCGCGGCTCCATACGCCGACCGCCCGGGGACGGCACAAAGGCGTGAGATTCACGGCGCTGACCGCCTCGCTGGCTGTTTTGAGCGTACTGCTGGTGGGCGCGGCGATCGCGGCGGTGCAACGGGGCGTCATCTTTTTTGGCTCCGTGCCGGAGGCGGCGGGCGGCGGCACCTTTGTGCAGAGCTATCTCGACGCCGTCGAGCTGCCCGGTGACTTCATGGAGACGCTCAGCACGGCGGGGCGCGTTGACACCACAGAGGGCGAATATGAAGGCCGAGCGACCACGACGCGAACCTATCGCCGGGAGTTCCCCACGCTGGGAGAGGCGATGCGCCTGTTTGGCAAGTCCGGCGTCAGCCCGTATATGGACGGGGTTTTCTTCGGGCGCACAGTGACCCGCACGGCGGATGGAGAACTGATCGAGGAAAAACTCTTCGATGCGCCCTATGAGACGACGGTCAGCGTATGGGAGAGGGACGACGTGCTTTCCATGGCGATGCTTACGGGCACCTTTATCACGGACGACGCGAGCTTTTCGTATACGATTCAGATGTGCCTGTCCCCGGATTGGGAGGACAGCCCGTTCTCCTTCGGTGTGGGCGGGTTGTATCTGGACGACGAGAATGTCCAGCTCACTACCTACGTCAGCCCCGAAAACGGCCTTGCGGCGGAGATGGTCACCCGGCCGGGCCAGTTTTTCCCCTGCCAGATGTATTTTGTCTATGACAACGCGAGATATATCATCATCGGCAACGGTTCGTCCACGTATGATACCCCGGAGGCCGACCCGCTGGCTGTGATGCAGGAAATCGTTGACTCCTTTGCGCCCATCGGCGCATAAAGCGGACAGCGTATAGGCGCACGGATCCCCTTGGCCCCTGCGGGGGCCGGGGGATTCGTTGTTTTTTGGGGAGGCTTTCGGGTGGCGGAGCAGGGGCGATGTAGGGCGGCGACTGGCGGAAATGGCAGGTTTTTCCCGGGGCGGGTACAGCGCTTGTGTATATTGACAATTCCTTCACAACCTTTTCAGAATTATGCTTGCAATACGGGGGCCGGGGTCTTATAATAAAGGGAGCATTTGCAAATACTCGAATTGTCTTGCGTTGAAAGGAGAAGCATATGGCATTGACCAACAACAAGGCCGTGTTGTCCTGGGTGGACGAGATGGCCGCTATGACGCAGCCCGACGAGATCGTCTGGATCGACGGCTCGGAGGCGCAGCTGGCTGATTTGCGCCGCCAGTCCCTGGCCGCCGGGGAGATCATCGCCCTCAACCCCGAAAAGCTGCCCGGCTGTTATCTGCACCGCACCGCCGTCAACGACGTGGCGCGGGTGGAGCACCGCACCTTCATCTGTTCCCGCCGACAGGAGGATTCCGGCCCCACCAACAACTGGATGGAGCCCGCCGAGATGTACGCCAAGCTGCGCGTGCTGTACACCGGTGCCATGAAGGGCCGCACCATGTATGTCATCCCGTTTTCCATGACGGTGCCGGAGTCGCCCTTCGCTAAGTTTGGCATCGAGTTGACCGACTCGATTTACGTCGTGCTCAACATGGCCATCATGACCCGCATCGGCACCCGGGTCATCAAGTGTCTGGACGCCGCCAAAGACCCCGCCGACTTCACCAAAGGCCTGCACGCCAAGGCCGCCATCGACGAGGAAAACCGCTATATCGTCCAGTTCCCCGAGGACAACACCATTTGGTCGATCAACTCGGGCTACGGCGGCAATGTGCTGCTGGGCAAAAAGTGCTTCGCCCTGCGCATTGCCTCCTACCTGGGTCGCACCGAGGGCTGGATGGCCGAGCACATGCTCATCCTGGGCATCGAAAACCCCAACGGCGAGGTGCGCTACCTGGCCGCCGCGTTCCCGTCGGCCTGCGGCAAGACCAACCTGGCCATGCTCATTCCGCCGGATGTCTACCGGAAGAAAGGTTACAAGGTTTGGTGCGTGGGCGACGACATCGCCTGGCTGCGCATCGGGCCGGACGGCCGTCTGTGGGCGGTCAACCCGGAGGCCGGTTTCTTCGGCGTGGCCCCCGGCACCAATATGAAGTCCAACCCCAACGCATTGCTGTCCACCAAGAAGAACACCATTTTCACCAATGTGGTGCATAATTTGGAGGACAACACGGTCTGGTGGGAGGGGCTGGACAAAAACCCGCCCCAAAACGCCCTCAACTGGAAGGGCGAGAAGTGGAACAGCGCGGACGGCTCCAAGGGCGCCCATCCCAACAGTCGGTTCACTGCTCCCGCCGCCCAGTGCCCCTGCATTTCGGACAAGTTCGAGGCCCCGGAGGGCGTTCCGATTTCCGCCATTATCTTCGGCGGCCGCCGGGCCAAGACCGCCCCGCTGGTCTACCAGTCCCGCGACTGGCAGCACGGTGTGTTTGTGGGCTCCATTATGGCCTCTGAAACCACCGCCGCCGCGTCTGGGGCCGTAGGCGTTGTGCGCCGCGACCCGATGGCCATGCTGCCCTTCTGCGGCTATCACATGGGCGACTATTTCCGCCACTGGCTGGACATGGGCAAGAAGATCCCCAACCCGCCCAAAATCTTCAACGTCAACTGGTTCCGCACCGACGACGAGGGACATTTCATCTGGCCGGGCTACGGCGACAACCTGCGGGTGCTGGACTGGATCATGGGCCGCGCCTTCGGCGAAGCCGAAGCGGTGACCTCCCCCATCGGCTACCTGCCCCGGGCGGAGGACATCAGCCTGGAAGAGCTGGACGATGTGTCCCCCGCGACGCTGGCCGGTCTGCTGTCGGTGGACAAGGCCCTGTGGAAGGAAGAAGCGGCGGGTATCCACGAGTTCTACGCCAAGTTCGGCGACAAGCTGCCGGGCGAGCTGAAGGACGAGCTGGCGAAGCTGGAGAAAAATCTGGGCTGAATTCTTGTTTTATGAGTCACACCCTCGCCGATATTTCG